>NZ_JAUBUC010000055.1:0-44373 GCF_036705285.1 Microcoleus sp. B4-C1
GTCCTTTTTGGACGGGCGGGACGCCCATCCCACAATAACAATTAAAATTGTAAGTTATTTAATTCGCGATCCTAACTGACTGCTCGATCGCAATTTCCATGCAAAACCAAGTTCGATCGCCCAACCGATCGAACTCGGTTTCCATACCACACATCTTAGCTTTTTGTCAATACATAGAGATCAGTTTTGGGATGCTTAACTGAGTGATAGGAAATTTTATAAAGATTTACAAAAAAAACGTGTCAGAATGAAGACAATAAGGTAATGGGTAAAAGACAAGGAGGCACTGATGGTAGCGCTGACTGAACGAGTCCAACGCAGATTGACGGTGGAAAAAGTCGAAATTGCCTCTGACACAACGGCAATTCGATGCCTGGATTGGGATAGAGACCGCTTTGACATCGAATTCGGACTCAAAAACGGTACAACATACAACTCATTCATCATTCGCGCTGAAAAAACGGCCCTCGTCGATACCTCGCACGAGAAGTTTCGCCAGCAATACATGGAAACTCTAACGGGCGAAATTGACCCCAAAGAGATTGACTATCTAATTATCAGCCACACCGAGCCAGACCACAGCGGTTTAGTCAAAGACGTGCTGGCGCTGGCACCCCAAGCGATTGTCGTGGGGGCGAAAGTAGCAATTCAATTTTTAGAAAACCTTGTACACCAACCATTTGAGCGATTGGTGGTCAAAAACGGGGACAAACTAGATTTAGGAAACGGTCACATTATCGAATTCGTATCAGCGCCGAACTTGCACTGGCCTGATACTATTTTCAGCTACGACAGCAAAACTCAAGTGCTGTTCACCTGCGATGCTTTCGGGATGCACTACTGTTCCGACAGCACCTTTGATGACGATTTAGCAGCAGTTGAGGAAGATTACCACTTTTATTATGAGTGTTTGATGGCTCCCAATGCTCGATCGGTACTCGCTGCGATGAAGCGGATGGCAGAATTGGGAGAAATTGGTACAGTTGCGACCGGTCACGGCCCCTTGCTGCGGCACAATGTGGTGGAACTTACCGGACGCTACAAAAAGTGGAGCCAAGCGCAAGCTAAGGCAGAAACCACTGTAGCGGTATTTTACACCTCCGACTACGGATTTAGCGATCGACTCAGCCAAGCGATCGCCCACGGTATCACCAAAACAGGTGTCGCTGTGGAAATGATGGATTTGAGAATCGCCGACTTACAAGAAGTTGCGGAACTTGTCAGTAATGCTGTCGGTATCGTAATTTGTTCGCCACCGAGTGGCGGTACTGCTGCTGTAAATGCCGAAGCCGCAATCAACACAATTTTAGTTGCAGCTAACAACAAACAATCTTTCGGTTTGTGCGAATCCGGTGGTGGCGATGATGTATCTATTTACCCGCTGCGAAACAAGTTCAAAGAGTTGGGTTTAAAAGAAGCATTTCCCAACATTTTAATTAAAGAATCACCGACTGAAGCGAGTTATCAACTTTGCGACGAAGCCGGCACCGACTTGGGACAGTGGCTGACGCGGGACAAGGCTGTCAAACAGATGAAATCCCTCGACAGCGACCTCGATAAAGCTTTGGGAAGAATCAGCGGCGGACTGTACATCATCACCGCTCAAAAAGGCGAGGTTAGCGGTGCGATGCTAGCTTCTTGGGTAACGCAAGCCAGCTTTAAACCCCTGGGTTTAACAATAGCAGTTGCGAAGGATCGGGCGATCGAATCGATGATGCACGCGGGAGATAAATTTGTTCTCAACGTGCTGGAAGAAGGCAATTATCAAACTTTGATGAGGCACTTTTTAAAGCGTTTTGCTCCTGGTGCCGATCGATTTGCCGGAGTTAAAACTCAACCAGCAACCAACGGTTCTCCAATTCTGACAGATGCTTTAGCTTACATGGAATGCGAAGTAGTCAGCCGGATGGAACTTTCGGATCATCATATCGTATATGCGATCGTCGATAGCGGCCGCGTCTCCAATCCCGATGCACTGCCGGCAGTTCACCACCGCAAAGTCGGAAATCACTATTAGGAAGTCAGTTGACGGTTGACAGTTGACAGTTGACAGTTGACTGTTGTCAGTTGACTGTTGTCAGGTGCAAAGGGGAAATTCAACGATATATTGATTGACTGTCTGAGTCTACACACCCCCAACGTATTAGTAAGGTGCGTCAGCCGATGTTTTATTCGACTTCATCATCGACTATCTACTGACGCACCCTACAATTACAGTCCAGGACTCAACTGGCTACGCAAAAACTCTCAAGGTTGGGTGCTTGTGGCGCACCTTACCGGGTTCTGGGTGTTGGGTGCGCCACAAGCAGCAAACCGGGCAAACCGTTGTCATTTAGACTTCATTTTAATAGGGGAATTGCCAATGCCTGCCAATCTTTTAGAAGACCGAGATTACACAATTATTATTGCCAGAAGCGATGCCAGCAGAGACCCTCACCATCCTTGGTACGAGGATTGGGTAGAAGCACAGGCATCTCTGATCGACTTAGCAAAAAAATGTCAGCAATTTGACAGCGACGGCATCACCGTTTACGAAGCTTCTACTCCTATGTGGAAGTATAAAAATTCCAATGTTGCTCGGTTAGCTGAAATTTTGCAGCGACAAAATACGGAACCGGATTCAGAAAACCCCACTGCAATTAATTTAGAAGAAGCTCTGAAAGCAACTTTTAGTGATTATTTTGCAAGCAAACCAAATGCCAAAGGGAAAAACGGAACAATAATTGTTGCAGTTTTAGATCAAAAACCCGAAAATACCGCTGCTGTTGCCGAAATTCTTGTAAGTGCGGCAAATAAAATAGATAAAGATGAAGAAATTGGAGTGAGCTTTATCCAAATTGGCGACGATTTGAAAACCAGGGAATTTCTGATTGACCTGGATACCAATTTACAGGGGAGAGGTGCAAGGTTTGACATTGTAGATACCAAGTTTTGGCACGAAATCAAAAGAAGTTCTGTAGTTCAGTTTCTCATAGGTGCAATAAATGACTAATACTTTGACTCCTAGACTCGCATCGGATGCCAAACCCCGCGATGTGCAGTTTATCCCGATCGCACTCGATACTTTTATTGTGCGATCGCGCACTTGGGACAGACTCAAATTTGAAGTCGAGTATTCGCTGCAAAAGGGGACGACAGCCAATAGCTATATTATTCAAGCTGACAAAACTGCTTTGTTCGATCCGCCAGGGGAATCTTTTACTCAAAATTACATCGATTTTTTACAGCAACGGGTGGACTTGACCAAGCTGGATTACATAATTTTGGGGCATTTCAATGCTAACAGGTCAGTAACAATTAAAGCTCTGTTAGAATTGGCTCCTGAAGTAGCTTTGGTTTGCACGAATCCCGCCGCAATTAGTTTGCGGGCCGCTTTTCCAGACCAAGAATTAAACATTATGGTCGTTCGGGGAGAGGAAACTCTCAATTTAGGAAAAGGTCACGCCTTAAAATTCATCGCGACTCCGACTCCTCGCTGGCCTGACCAACTTTGCACCTACGATCCGCACACTCGAATCGTGTTCACTGACAAACTATTTGGAGCTCACGTTTGCGGCGACCAAGTATTCGATGAAGGGTGGAGCGTTTACAGCGAAGATCGGCGCTATTATTACGATTCCCTGCACGCATCTCAGGCAAAACAAGTGCTGACGGCAATGGATAAATTCGCCGATTTACCCGCAGCATTTTATGCTCCCGGTCACGGCCCGATCGTCCGTTACGGCCTTAATGAACTGAGCAATTTGTATCGGGAATGGAGCCAGCAACAAAATTCAAAAGACTTGACAGTTGCTTTGATTTATGCTTCGGCTTACGGAAATACGGCTACTTTAGCGCAGGCGATCGCCAAAGGAATTACGAAAGCCGGCGTGGCGGTGGAAAGTATTAACTGCGAATTTGCCGAACCGGGAGAAATTCAAGAGGCGATCGAAAAATGCGCGGGATTTATCATCGGAACTCCCACGCTAGCAGGACACGCTCCGACGCAAATTCAAACTGCTTTGGGAATTGTTTTATCTACAGCAACTAAGAGCAAACTAGCGGGGGTTTTCGGTTCTTTTGGCTGGAGTGGAGAGGCGATCGACTTAGTGGAAAACAAGCTGAAAGATGCCGGCTATCGAATTGGATTTGAGCCGATTCGAGCCAAATTTAAGCCGACGGCGGCCACAATTCACGAGTGCAAAGAAGCGGGAACTGATTTTGCTCAAGCTTTGATTCGATCGCAAAAATTGCGGGCACCGAAACCCCAGTTAGCAGCGGGGAGCGATCGCACTGAACAAGCAGTAGGGAGATTGGTTGGTTCGCTGTGCGTACTCTCGGCGAAGCGGGGGGAAGTCGCCAGTGCGATGCTGGCTTCGTGGGTGTCGCAAGCAACGTTTAATCCGCCCGGTGTGACGATTGCGGTGGCGAAAGATCGATCGATCGAAGCTTTGATGTACGCCGGAGATAAGTTTGTGCTCAACATCTTAGCCGAAGGGCGACAGTTGCGGAAGTATTTCATGAAAAACTTTGCTCCGGGAGAAGACAGATTTGCCGGAGTCGAAACAATGGAAGCTAGCAACGGCTGTCCAGTTTTGACTGATGCTCTAGCTTATCTGGAATGCCAAGTGATAAGTCGGATGGAATGCGGCGATCACTGGGTAGTTTATGCGGCGATTGAAAACGGTCATTTGCTCAATAATGACGGCGTAACAGCGGTGCATTACCGGAAATCTGGGAGTCATTATTAAGGAATTTGTCATTCGTCAGAATTTTTGATTCTGGCTTCTGATTTCTGACGAATGACTTTCGATCGCCAACTCAGAAATATGTCATCATAAAATAACTGATAACTTGGATAGAGCGTGAGTCAACCAGACAAACTGCTAGCTAAAATCTTACTTGGTAATTCCGACGCCAATATACCATTTGCTCAACTTTGCCAACTTTTACGCAAACTCGGCTTTGAGGAACGGATTCGCGGCAGTCACCACATATTTGCTAAAGATGGTGTTGAAGAAATCCTAAATATTCAACCCAAAGGCTCGCAAGCCAAAGTTTATCAAGTCAGGCAAATTCGTGAGGTAATTCTCAAACACCAACTAGGAGGTGAAAACGATGCTTCGCTATGAAATTATCCTCTACTGGAGTCAAGAAGACCAAGCATTTATTGCCGAAGTGCCGGAATTACCCGGATGCGCTGCGGATGGCGAAACTTATCAAGAAGCACTACAAAATATCGAGATTGTTATGCAGGAGTGGATTGAGACTGCTCAGGAATTGGGGCGTTCTATTCCTCAACCGAAAGGTCGCTTGATTTCGGCTTAGTTTAATAGGAATTTAACTCGTTACCAGGAATAGCTTGGGAACGAGTAATCAAGAAGGTAGCTTACTTTTCCTCACCAGTCTTTTCCGGCCACAGATAAATAGCGCCCGAAATCAAAGTTAAAGCCACAGAAACCCAAAAAGCAATTAATGCGGGAAAATTCCACGCTTCCGACAGAGGAGCAATTAAAAGTGCGATCGCCACAATCTGACTCACCGTCTTCAACTTCCCCCAAATATTAGCTCCAGAAATCGTAGTTTTATTAACACGCCACCCCGCAATTGTCAACTCCCGACCAAAAATCAAAAACACTCCCCAAGCCGGGATTTTCCCCAACTCAATCAATACCAAAAGCGGCGCGAGCACCAACAATTTATCCACCAAAGGATCGAGAAACTTTCCCAAATCGGTAATTTGATTCAGCTTCCTAGCCAAATAGCCGTCCAGCCAATCAGTAGCCGCAGCTACCACAAAAATCGCGGTGCAAATCCAGCGGCTTTGAGCGCTTGGGTCGTACAAACCGTAGAGCAGAAAAGGTACTCCCAGTAAGCGAGAAAAAGTAATCAGATTAGGCAAATTCATAAATCAAAAATTAAGGGCTACTCTACGAAGGCTTTCCTTAATTTAACATTTACACGACTGATAATCAGGTGGATTTACTTAATTTCAAAACATTCTGATTAGAGTAGTCACAAGATTAGACCTCTTGCAAAAATGCTGAGACCCCTCCCCAACCCTCCCCGAAGTCGCGGGGAGGGAGCCTAATTTTTCTTGCTTCCCCCCTTCGCAAGGGGGGACTGAGGGGGGTGAGTTTTTGACTTTTGCAAGAGGTCTATTGGATAATTTATCGGCTCAATTTGTTGTGTCGCCTCACCCGATCGAATTCGATTTTTACTGCCGATTGGCGATCGTAACTGGCTAGAAAAATTCGGAAACAGAGTTCACTAGCTCAGGGTAATCTTTGGCGATCGCGGCTACCTCATGGCGAAACTGGGCAGGTAAATGGGCATCAAGAAAAAGGATCTGCGGATTCCTGGTCAAAGACGAAACTCCTGCTGCCTTTAAAGAGACAGCAGGAGATAAAAACTGTCAAGGGACAGAATATAGATTTGTGCGGTGGTGGCAAGAAAACATGAACTTATTTACCGTGTATAAAGCCAGCTTGCGCTTGGTTTGGGGCTTAAAATTTGTTTAAATCTGGCACTATTCTCGCTTAACAGGCTTTTCGGCCTGTTCCACAAAGAGTGAATTTTCTTGTGGAACAGGCCGAAAAGCCTGTTCATAAAAAGCTTATTGAGAATGGTGCAACATCTCAGGTTAATTAAATGAGTGGTTCCTCAACGAAATGCGAGGCGTTAAATTGACGCACTCCTTGAACCACAGCTAGCGTTTCCGCTTGAGAAATCGGAATTCCGGCTTCAGGCGTGACGTAGATCCGGGTACTCGGAGTAGCAACCCCGTTAACTGTCAGCGAGATGTTCTGGAACGATAGCTGCTCAAAGGTAATCCCCTCCAGTAAGAAGTAGTCAGTCCCTTTCACGAAGTCCACGATGTAGTCACCAGCAGGAGCAGGAACGACCGGCTCACCGGGATCGATTGGTTCGGGCACAAATGCTGTGTACAGCAACTGGAAGTAGTCGGTGTCAGCCCCGCCGGTTAGCGTGTCGCGGGCGGTTTGAGTTTCCGCATCTTCGCCGCCAAAAAGCAGGTCAATGCCAGCACCACCGATGATGCGATCGACACCTGCACCGCCATCTAGGAAGTCATTGCCTGCGCCACCATTGAGGATGTCATTGCCAGCCAGTGTTTCAGCAACTCCGGCGTCGCCATAGATAGTGTCATTGCCACCCAGACCATTGAGGTTGTCATTGCCCTCTCCGCCATCAATGAAGTCGCCTTCAGCGCCACCCCTGATGGTTTCTAAGCCAGCGCCACCTAACAGGGTACTAGAGCCAGTGCCACCATCAAGGATGTCATTGCCATCGCCACCATCGAGGAAGTCAATGCCATCCCCACCATTGAGGAGGTCATCTCCGGCATAGCCGTAGAGGGCGTCGTCGCCTATGCCACCATCGAGGGTATCGTTGCTGCCACTCGCTAAGCTGTCGGCTTCTCCGTAGAGGGTGTCGTTACCGTCGCCGCCAACCAGGGAATCCGCTCCCCCAAACACTAAACCTTCTGAGTCATCGCCGTAGATCACGTCATCGGTAAAGCCGCCAATTACGGTGTCATCGCCAACACCACCCAATCCTGTGTCCTCGAAACCCACATAGATTAGGTCTTTTCCAGCCCCACCATCAAGATAATCTTTGCCATCGTTGGCATCGTTGGCATTTGATCCTCCGTACAGGGTGTCATTGCCAGCCTCGCCATACAAAGAGTCTTCGCCTGAATCTCCAAAGAGTCGATCGGCTCCGATTCCACCATACAGGTTGTCCTTCTCCAGCCCACCGTAGAGGAAGTCGTTACCATCCTCACCATATAGATCGTCTTCGCCGTTTTCTCCAAAGAGTCGATCGGCTCCAGCACCACCATACATAGTGTCTTTGTCGTCTCCACCGTAGATGCTGTCGTTAGCGCCTAAGCCATACAGCAGATCTTCCTTGCCAAAGCCGCGAATCACATCGGCGTTATTGGTTCCGGTCAGGGTATCGGATTCTGGAGTTCCATTTCTGACAGCCATAATTTTCTCCTAGTGTTAGGTAAATTTCTCGTGGTTATCGAAAATTTGGGTCTTAAACCCCGTCCTTTGTTTGACGGTTTGATGCTAGAATTTAAACAAGTCGCCACAGGGCATTGGGAGACTCTAAACAAACGTGGAGAGAAGGTAAGACTACCTCGGTACCACATCTCAAGGTCGCGTCAAGGAATCACTGCTCATGAAAAGACAGTGAGGTATATCAAGTGAACTTGGCACATAGCCCCAAAGTTATTAATGCACGCTAGAACTCGGTGCTTCGTTACCGCTGGCAATCCTCCCTCTTCCAACCTTGAAAAAAGGGGGGGAGCGAGGCATCGATAGAAAAAATAAACTCTGAGCACCCATTACACAGACTCCGAATTGAGTTTACGAGAACTGGAAGATGGGCCTGTTGGCAGAGTTGGTATTGGTGTTGATATGAGCTGCAGTAAATGAAGTGTTAGCTAGGGTGATCAACAGCGCGCCTGTGCCAAAACCGGCATCGCCAGCAATGCCATTGCCCAATCGCAATTGAGTGTTCGCGCCAGATGGCACCACATCGATCGCTGCAATGCCACTGAATGATAGGATGTCTCCGCTGGAGCCGAGGGTGAAACCATTCACGCGATCGGAACCATGACCACTGCGGTAGTGAATGGTATCTCTGCCACCACCGCCTGTGAGGGTGTCATTTCCCGCACCACCAAACAACCCATCATTGCCGGGGCCGCCTGTCAGGATATCAGCACCACTGCCGCCATCCAGGTAATCATCCCCATCACCGCCATTGAGGGAGTCATTGCCGTCGAGCCCGAAGATATTATCTTTGCTGCCGGTTCCAGTTAGGGTATCGTTACTGCTAGTCCCCATCGTCAGACCCACGACATCCACTGCATTGACCCCGGTCATGTTCGCCCCGACCATCGTGGCATCGGTGAAGTTGGCTTTGACCAGGTTGGCATTGCTTAAGTTGGCATTGGTGAAGTCGGCACCGATAAAACTCCCCACTTCCAGGCTGGCACCTGACAGATTGACGTTTCTAAACTTGGTCAGGTTATCTCCAACCGCCTCCTTCAGGTTTGCGCCTGCCAGGTTTGCCCCTGTAAAATTAGCTCCAGCAACATTACTCTTCTCAATAAAAGCGTTGTCTAACTCAACTCCACCCGTCAGGTTAGCGCCAACGAGAATTGCTCCACCCAGGTTGGCATTGCTGAGATCAGCAGCAACCATGATTGCATTGCTCAAATCAGCACCGTCCAGGAATATGCCTTCTGCAATCACCTGAGTCAGGTTCGCGTTGTTCAACTCAGAATCTGCGAAACTAGCACCACCCATTTGAGTGCGCGTACCATTTGCATGGGCGCTGAAGTCAGCACCAGCCAGATTGACATCTTCGGCACTAAAGCCAGTCATATTGGCTCCGCGAAAGCGAGAAGTTGTCAGTGTCAATCCATCGGGTGGGTCGGTATCCGTCAGATTAACGTCACTCAGGTTGGCAAGGTCAAAGATGGAGTTGCTGAGGATAATGTCTGTGAAATTAGTTGATGGGTCGAATTGAGCGCCAGTAAAGTTCGCATCGATCAACAAGGTTCCTTCCAGCTCAGCACCCTGGAATTTGGCATTGGTCAAATTGGCGCCCGTAAAGTCAGCCGCTTTCAGCTTCGCCTTGTAGAAATCAGCACCCGTAAAGTTTGCTCCTCTTAGATTCGGTCGCTCCGACTGTTCGCCGCTGAGATTAGCCTCATGGAGAATGGCATTTGTCAGGTTGGCGTTGGACAGGTTGATGAATTTTGTGCTGATCAGCGACAGATTTACTCCAGTTAGGTTGGCGCGACTGAAATTGACGTTTTCTAAGGTCGCTTTATAAAAATTCGCCGGTTCAAAGTTGGTATTGGCAGCAAAAATCGCATCCGTTGCATCTACATTCAGTAGAAAGGCTTCTTCAAAGTTGGTACCTCTGAGTTGAGTGCGTGTACCTTGAGCGTTGCGCCTGAACAAGACGTTTTCCAGTCGGGCTTTGAAGAATGTGGAACCATTCAGGTTTTGCCCACTAAAGTTATTACCGACCAAGTTTTGATTGCTAAAGTCTTGCGCTACCATTTGTAGTTACCAAAAAGTGAAAATTTAGGATTTTGATGAGCATGAAAGAATTGGTCTTGAATTAAGACTAAAGACTCAAATATTTGTAATAGCTGAATCTGGCTACATCCTATGAGAGCCCCAAATTTCCCACAAGCGGCAAAGGCTCTTCTTTACACAATCTTTAAAAAAAAGCACACTTTTATAAAATTCTTGTAAATTTATTCTAAGAAAGCATAAGTTTTAGAATAAATTTAAGTATTGTTACGGAAAAAACACAAAATAATTCTGGCTATTCGCTGTTATGGCCTTCGTCAGGGCAACGCTCTTGACTCCTGAATTCTGCTGTAAGTGCTGCGGGTTCTGGGTATGCTGTTTTTTATTCAAAACTTACACAACTGGCACAATTGGTAGGGTTGCCAGAAATCTGAAAGCCTTGATAATCGCCTAATAACAAAGATGTCTGACGCACCATACAAGTGACATAAGTGTGACAGTTGCCTAAGTCCTACGATCTTTATCTAAGGGGGCTCGATAAGTTTATATATTTACCGATAACTATCGGTGCCAACATCCCAAGTAATTGTGAGTGGCTCTAACAATTTTTGGCATTGCTGCTGCTAGAGGATAGAGAGCAAAACTCGCCAACCGGCAGGCAAATAGACTATTTTTTTTTATGATAATTTGGTAATTTGAGATACAGAATTTAATGGAGAATTGTGGATTTTAAAAATATCTCGATCGACCTGCAATTCCTGGCTTGAAGCACGAGCGCACTCGGCAGCTTCTGCAGCAACCAGTGGCGCAGACTAAGCACCGATAACCCCCGCACCAATCGCGTGATTAATCCCCACCGGCGACATTCCTGCGCGGCGGCGGCTGACCAAAGTATTCAATTCACAGTTAAACTACTGCACAAAAGGCACTCCCAGCAAGCGAGAAAAAGTAATCAAATTAGGCAAATTCATAATAGAAAGAAGTTCGGCAACGCGCAGTGAATGGGGATTTAACGGATGTAACAGATATCAGGAAGAAGTCAAGCGATTTTAGATTTTAGATTTTAGATTTTAGAATTGAAGCATTGACCCCACGGATAAATTCGGGGGTTCCTTTATCGGATACAGGTTTTTTATTTCTGGACACATGAATCACGTGGCGGGTATCCTGGATGCTTTCGGTCAGAAGTCGCTCCTGCAATTCATTAACTGTCGATCCAGTTCTATGATATAATCTCTGCCGTAAGATAGATTTTCTAATCCTTGTACCAGATTTTCTGGCAGGTCTTGGGCAATTTCACTGCTACAGGAACCAGCAGCTAAAGCAATAGTTGCTACTGTATCGACATCTCCCGAAAAGGCAATGCAAGCTTGGAGCAGTTTGCTCATACTATCATGGAGCATGACAGCAGTAATAGCTGCTCTAACACAGACCAAACCTTTAGCGCTGACTTCTCCTTGCCAAGGTATCGACCACTCACCAGGGACGTGCTTTTCTAGAAAATTTCCCAAATTCTTCTTTAAACCTAGCTGATAAATAAAGTAATGGGACATCAAAGCGGCCGCTATAGCTGCATTAATGCCATCTGGACTATTGTGGGTAATTGCAGCTTGAATGGTGGCATTTTCGATGACTTTTTCAATAGTAGGAAAAATGCCAATGGGGCCGGATCGCATCGCCGATCCGCTTTTATCGCTAGCGGAGTGCATTTTTTCTAAGAATTCTTTGCCGTCTTGAACTTGCAGCAAAAAATTGTACATTTTACCAGCATAACCAAATCGCCGATCGCGGTGAAAAGCTGCAACAAATTTGCTGGCTAAAAGTTCGGGCGTCCAAGGTTCTCGGCTGACGATAGCTTCTGCGACGGCTAAACTCATCTGCGTATCGTCCGTGTAACATCCAGGCTGGATATCGTGACGGGGATGCTGGATGTAGCCGTTGAGATTGTTGTACATTGCGATCGTCTGCTGGTCAACAAATTCAAAACCCGCACCGTAAGCGTCACCAATCGCTAATTCTATTAACATATATTTAATCTGTTTCCTACTATTTCATCCCGTGTTTTTTCCTAAATTTTAAAATCAAAAAACAACCCAAAACAGCAAGTCTATTAACACGCACCATTTTTGCTGAAGACAACCAAAATTGTTTTGCAAATCAGAGTGATGTCGTAGACAATAGACCACTTGCCCTGATAGTCGAGATCCATGCGGACAATCTCGTCAAAGTCTTTAACTCTAGACCGTCCGTTGACTTGCCACTCCCCAGTCAGACCGGGTTTGACATTTAAACGTTGCCAGTGGAACTCGTCATAGGCAGCAACTTCATCGGGAGTTGGCGGTCGAGTTCCCACCAAACTCATGTCGCCAACTAACACATTCCAGAATTGAGGCAACTCGTCCAAACTCGTGCTCCGCAAGAAGCGGCCGACGCGCGTAATTCGCGGGTCATTTTCATTCTTAAAAATGTGACCCTTGGCTTGGTTGCTAACTAAATGTTTGAGATTTTCTGCACCGACAACCATCGATCGAAATTTCCATATTCTGAAATGTCGCCCTTTGAAGCTGCAGCGGACTTGACTGTACAGCAGCGGGCCCGGATTGTCCAACAGCATCGCCACAGCCACCGGCACCGCCACCACAGCAGCAATTGCCAGTCCCAGCAGCGCACCCAAAATATCGATCGACCGTTTTACCTTGCTCGTTACGGATCGGTGAGCCTCTTGTTTTGATACACAGACATTGTAAGTAGATTCTTGAAAAAATAAGGACAGCATTTCTGATAATGATGATTTCGACGAGACACCCATCGGAAATTTCATATGATTTCTCTCAACTTTAACGATCTCTTACGTCCATCTTATTAGCCATCCCAAATCTGCAGAACCTGAAATACTCAGCTTTGCACAATCTTTAAAAAGCAATCACACTTTTATAAAGTTTCTATGTATTTTTTATGAAAACGTATAAAGTTTCTGTAAACTTACGTAAATTTACAGAAAAAAGTTAGTCCGGGACGCAAAAAAACCTGGTTTCGGCTAGGACTCTTCCCCGAAGACAGGGAGGATTATACTGAGAAACCGGGTTTTTTGCCGTTTAGCGATAAATATCGGTGCGAACATCCCAAGCAAGTGTTAGCGGCTCTAACAATTTTTGCTGGCTGCTAGAGGCGAGTTTGCCTAAATATTCACGAACAACAGAGGCGTGTTCGAGATTCAAACGATAACCGCGTGAGACATCTTCAAAGAAAAGCGGCTCGGCCAAAATTGCTTCCCAATCGGGATTTTGCCTCGACTCCTCGGCCAGCAGCATGAAATCTTCCTCCGCAGGCACAACTCCCGCCGGCAAATTTCCTTCCAAAATCCGCAAAATCCGGGGCTCGCAGGTACGGGTATTCACGCCCTGGCGTTCCAACAACTGCAAAATTTCCTGAAAGCTCAGAGTTTCCTCACCCAAAACCTGCATTAATTCCCACAGCAGAAAAAAGTCGCTGTACTGCTGCTGCGACACATCCAAAATGTGAGGATAGAGAGCCAAACTCGCTAACCCGCAGGCAACTCGACCAATTTTTTGGGGGAAATTTGTACTTTGAGATACAGAATTTAATGCAGAATTGTGAATCTCAAAAATATCTCGATCGCCCTGCAATTCCTGGTCTTGAACCACGATCGCATTCGGCAACTTCTGCCGCAACCAGCGGGCGATCGCAGGCCAAGCACCCATACCCCCCGCACAAATCGCCTGATTAATCCCCGCCGGCGACATTCCCGCGCGGCTGAGCAAAGCATTCAATTCACGGTTCAACTGCTGCACAAAAGGCACTAAAACCAGACTTTCCAAATCTTTGCGCTTCACATCCCAATGCTGCTGACCAATATCCAAAGCAAAACTTTTTTGATGTTGCAAAGTAACTTTTATTTGTCTTGCTGCCTCTAACAATTGCAGGCCAAAAGCAGAACCTTGTAACCGCTGCTGCAATTGATAGCGACTCGGCAAATCTGGATGGCCAGGACGTGGCAAATCGATCGACATTCCCCAGGTTTCATTTTTAGCCAACAACTGACAGATAATATCCTGATCGAAAGCATCGCCAGCAAAACCAAAACTCTGGCAAGTAAAATCAGCACGAGTTAAATCTTGAAGATTAGACGGCAACTCAACTAAAGCTAATTCCACCGTCGCCGCCCCCGCATTCAAAATCAAAGTTCCCCCGCTAAAAGACGAAGCATTCACAGTCAGCGGTGCAGCTTCTTCAGTGCCGTTAGCAGAATCCACGGCTGACGACTCGACTTCCATGTCATTTTTCACAGGAGTTACAGCAGCAAGCAAAGTGGCGATCGCATCTTCCACCACAAAAATTTGCGAACTCGAAGCCACCAGAGACGCGCCCAAAACAGCCTCCCGCAGATTAAACCGATAAACATCCGACCAGCCGGCCGGAGTCCCCAAAATTACACCCTGCAAGTCTAAAAGCGCCGCATCAAGAGTTTCTGGCGTCAGTCCCGAAGCCCTACAAATTAAATTAGAAACTGGCAATCCTGCAAAATTCGCCCTTGGTGCAGAATCCAAAATTTCCCCCGATTCGGCAAATTTTTGTCCCCGCAAACTCGGATTCAAAGTAGCCAGCAGTGCCCGCACACATTGCAGCGGCAAGGCGATCGAAAAAGCCTGCAAGGGATCCCACTGCAACAGCGGTTCGTACATCCCAGCAGCCTCCCGCTGATAAGGAATGCCCACCTTTAAAGGCAATTTAAAATTTTCCAGTAAAAATTCTCCTGCAGGCAAAGCCTGGGGTCGGAATCCCACCGACTTGACTGTCACCTCTGACCCTGGGCTACCTGGGGATGTTTGGGTCAGCACCGCAGCCGAGGGAATCCGACAACTGGCGTCTGCTGGCCAAGCCTCAGCCTGCGATGCTTCCCAGTAAATCGGGTGCAATTCGCCACTGGTGCGATCGAGTAAAGCCGCAGACAGGCCGCTGGAACCAAAATCAATGCCCAAATACCAGCTAGAATTCCGGCGTTGTCGGGATGGGGCGATCGCACCTGCTGCAGAATGCCCAGCCGAGTCTTGCTGCTGTGTTTCGGCAAACTCGCTAAAATCGGTTTTCCCCTCAACAACTCCTGCTTTACTCTCTGTCGAAATTAGGTTTTTTTTTTGACTTTCTGGAGGACTCGATGGCAGTTCGTCAGTTTCGGCAGTTTCTGGAGGGGGAGAATCAGTCAAAGGTCGATCGGTTTCGGTCAAACTAGCCAAAATCTCGTCTAGCGTCAAATTCGAGTCGTCTTCCTCAGCCAACAAATCATCCTCAAGTTCGTCTTCCAAAACAAAAGGTTGATCATCCGAGGATAGTTCCAAAACATCGGAGAACAAATCCTCCAGCGTGCCGAGTTCTTCCTCTGCCACCTCGGCAAAGGGATTGTTTGCAATGCCTTCGGGGGAACTCGCCGATAAATCCAAGCTGTTAGCGACTGAGAAATTCGATCGCCGGGAGCTAGTATTTTCCACTTCCTCCAGATTGTAGAGGTCTGCCTCCAAAAGTTCCAGAGTGTTGTTGTCCAAATTTAGAGCTCGATCGAGGTCATCTTCTAATTCCTCGATCGGCAGCAAATCCTCGTCCGGCGAAGCTTGGATGTACTCCTCATCGAGTCGCTGCGACGAAGTGCCGGACTCGCCAGTTTGAACCTCACCGATACTTGGCACATGAGACTCGGCACTGGGGAGGTTTGGGCTAATTTCGGCTGGCGTTCTCAACGGCAAAGGTGGCGATTCAGGCATCGCAGCGTCGAACTGCTCGCCTGGGTTTTGACCCGTTTCTAGATTTTCTCGATCGTCCCCGTCAATTTTCACCTCAGCAGTTGAGGGTGGTGGTGCTGAAACTTGAGGTACTTTTGCCACTTGCGGTTCAAATAAATCTGCACTATCTAAAGTTAGAGACTCTACAGAATTCCCCATTACAAAGTCTGAATCTTCATCTCCTAAAATCTCTTCCAAAGATTCGCCTTCATCCAGCAGATTTACAAACAAATCTTCGGTCATTTTTAGCGATTCGGCAGTTTCCCGATCCGTCGTCGCTTGGTATTCTAAACCTTCACTTTGGGTCTCAATTTCAGTATTTTCTACCGGGAAACTTTCGACTTGTAATTCTACTTCAGGAACCGCTTCTCCCGCGAACAAACTTGCATACAAATCCTCAATCTCTTCGTTTGTTTCTGTTAACCTATTGTCCGATTCTTCCCCCGTATCTAGAGTTGAATTTTGAGATGTTTCGGGTGTAGAACCCAACAAATTATCTTCCAACTCCGGGAGCAAAATTGGGGATTGAATGCGATCGCGTTCGCGCCTCAACTGTCTGAATTGCGGAGAAATTTCTGTACCGGCGTAGGGAAATCTGTCTTGTTCTCCGAATTCGCCGGTGCGAATGGACTGCACCGAGTCTCCCGTCTGAGTCTCTGGGGCTGAGTGTTCGATCGGAGTATTTGAAAGGGCGGGAGCGACAGGAGATCGATCGGCTGCGGTTGGGGTGACGGTTTCGAGATTATTTGCTAAATCGATCGGCTGTTGAACGTAGGAAGAAGCTTCTCGCCCCAACTGTGCAGCTAAGTGGTTGACCAAAGCCGCGAACATCGCCTCGCTCTGCTGGTTCAAACCGTACATATTTTCGAGTTCTTGTCTCAAGGAAGCTTGATAGCTTTGCAGATTTGCTTGCAAAGCCTCGAACACGATAGCCATCCTCGAATCGAGACTCATCAGCAGACTGTCAGCATGAGATTGGAAAAGTTGCATTTGCTCCAACCTCTGAGCCGGCGTCAGCAGCGGGTGTTCTTCTGAGGTTTGTCGGTGAAGTGTTACGTCAATAGCCGATTCTTCATCAGGCGCACTGCCCAAAGAGTATGGTGCTGAGATACTTTGCAATAACTGATTTTCTAGGGAATTTAGAATTTGGGAGAAATCGCTAGTCAAGGTTTCTTCCAAGCGGGCACTCAGTACCTGCAAAAATTCAGCAATGATTTGCTGTTGGTTGGCTTGTTGCTGAGCTAGGGATTGTTGCTGCTGCCGTTTTGCTTCTAGCTGTTTGATTTCTTGAATGAGAGCTTGCTGCTCTTGCCGCAGAGCTTCTATGTCTTCTTGGAGCGGCCCTGTCAGGCTGGAACGCAGGTGGCTGATTTCTCCGGTTACTGCCAGCATGATTTGCTCTGCTGCTGAGGGGCCAGGGGGGGGCAGAGGCACTTTGGGTACTGGAACTGGTTCGGGGCGGACATTTTGGCGGGCCGCGGCCTTTGGGGCCGTTAGCTTTGAGTCTGAGGAAACCAGATAAGCGCGAACTCGCTCTAAAAGTTGGCGCTGGTGGACAGTATCAAGAGAACCCGTCCAAGGCAAGCGGGGTGCGGGCTTGCTGAGTACCTCGTCTATCTCAGCAATCAGTGCTTGAATTTTGTACTTCTGAGAATTCAAGGGCGGAACCTCTGGGAATGCGGCTTGGGAGAAACTTTACCAAAAAAAGACTGAAGTCAATCGATTTTAGATTTTAGATTTTAGATTTTAGATTGAAGCATTGACCTCACGGATAATTTCGGGGGGCAAGTTTCAGCGGATACAGGTTTTTTATTTCTCCACGGATAATTTCGGGGGCTTGTATCCTGGATGCTTGATTGTCAGGCGGCAGCGATGCCAATAGATAGATTGACACTCCCCGGCGTTTACGCGCGGGGATTCTTTAATCTACGAGCCAACTTGCTGAGGCAGGATTTCTCCAACCAAAGTAGAGGTCAATTCTCCTAAAGCGTTGCTTGGCTCAAGGCCAAAAGTTCCGGTATGCCCTACCGTACCCAATCCTCGACTTAGGATGTTTCTAGCTGCGTTTTCATCACGATCTAAGACACAACCACATTTACAGACGTGGGTTCTAGTAGATAGCGTTTTCTTGACAATTTCACCGCAACTAAAACATTCTTGGCTGGTGTATTGTGGATTCACCGCAACCGTGATTTTCTCGAATACTTGGACGAAGTATTCAAGCCAGATACGGAATTGATACCAAGATGCGTCGTTAATAGACTTGGCCAGACAATGATTCTTCACCATATTTTTGATTCTCAAATCTTCGTAGGCTATCAAGTCGTTTGACCCAACTACGCACCGTGCAAGTTTTATTGCATGGTCTTTACGTTGCCTACTTATTTTAAGATGGCGCTTGCCTAGAATCTGCCGAGCTTTGCCCCTGTTTTTTGAACCTTTTATTTTCCTAGATACACGACGCCCAGAGTGTTTGAGGACTTTTTCACCTTTTCTCAGAAATCTAGGATTTTCAACCGTAGTTCCGTTCGAGTCGGTGTAGTATTCTTTTAAACCCACATCTAATCCGATCGTAGTACCAGAGGGTTCTGTATTTTCTTTTCTATCAACATCCACGCAAAATTGAACGTACACGCCATCAGCACGTTTGACCAATCTCACCCTTTTTATTTGGCTGATTTGGTAAAAATGTAGATCGCGTGTGCCTTTTAGTTTTAACCGCCCAATTTCTTTTTTGTCGGTAAAGTTGATTGATTTTCGATCGTTAGCAAGTTTCCACCCCGTCGATTTGTACTCAACTGAGCGACCATCTTTCTGGAATTGTGGATACCCTTTTTTCCCCGCAATACCCTTCTTGCAGTTATCATAGAATCGGGAGATAGAAGACCATGCTCGTTCTGCACTGGCTTGTCGAGCCATTGAATTGAGTTCGTCGGCAAACGGGAAATTACGCGCCAGTACCGCGCAGTATTTATTCAAATCGTATTTGTCCACTTTTTTGTTGTCCATCCAATACCTTATACAGCTATTGCGGACAAACTTTGCGGTACGAATTGCTTCGTCTACTGCGTTGAACTGATTTGATTTTCCGTAGGCCTTAAACTCGAAAACTAGCATGGTTTTACCTCCTATCTTAGGCTACACAATTCAGCATAGGGCACTTGGTATTGCAACAAAGCTTTACAATTAAAGCCGTCCTTTTAGGACGGGGTTTTCAACCCTGTTTTTTGAGAATCTGAATGCGAGTCAGTCAATAATTAACTAATATTTTGTGACAAGTGTTAATTAACCTTTTGTCTTTGGATGACTTCTATTGTCTATGATAGGTTAGCCGGTACTTCCACACCAAATGCCCGTTTCTATCAACTGCAAATGCGATCGAATTCTCTGCCGGGTGGTTTCCTGTTTGCCGGCCCGAGGCCGATTCCTGGTCGGGATAGCTGCGATCGCACAAACTTTTGTCCTCACCCGCTACAACTGCCGATCGCACACCCGTCACCCCGAGTTTGGCTAGCGTGGCGGCGCGCCACTCTCTCTCGATCTTTCACCGACTGGGAAAAAACCTCAAACAATTTGCGAGTTGGGATGCCGGGATTCGGGATTGTCCCCGTACAGTTGGTTTGAGTAACCTTTTATTATAGCCTTTTATCTGTATTCATGGCTAGATACTAATGGTACAATAATCTTGGGGTAGCAGAAAAGTTTGCTGGGAAGTGGGTGGGTTTCGCTCGCCAAGAGCGCCAGCCTTTAGGCTCGCAATGGCTGTGGATTTTGCCGATCGTGCTGACATTGGCCAGGTTCCAGGCAGTTGCTTGGATTTGGGATCTGTCTGCCGTGGCACCCCTTGCGATCGTGGATTCTGCCTTCTCGAAAGCAAGGCCGAGTGACAACAAATCTCTCAGCAGTGTTAAGCTTGTCTTCGCGAAGTGCTTTCAAAGGTAATTCGATCGGCTCAGTCGTTTGCCACATAGCTAAAATTTTGTTAATAAAATTTGCTCAGTGGTATGTATCTAAAAAATTATGGTATATTCTTTAGTTTCTAGCTCCCAATCAGAGCTTGAGGCTATTAATTACCATATTGAGCCTTTGACCGCAAAACTTTAGAGGTAAAATTGCCGATTTTAGATCCTTGTTTCTCAAATCTGGAATCTCAAATCGAATGACTCGGCTGCAAGCTATTTGTAACTGCCCAGCGCAGCTCAAGCGCATAAATTAAAATGATGGCCTCATGGAAGACCGCTTTAACACCCGAGACCCGAATTCTAATATAAATCAATTGATAGTTTCTACTCCTTTTTTTGCAGGATTACCCGATCCTGTAATCGAGAGAGCAACTGTCCACATCGTTACCCGAAGTCATCCGTCAAATCAAGTGATTTTACTCGAAAATGACTGGGGAACATCAGTGTATTTTATATTGGATGGTTGGGTGAAAATTCGCACCTACAACCTAGACGGAAAAGAAGTAACACTGAATATTTTAGGGAAAGGAGAATTATTCGGGGAAATGGCCGCGATCGAAGAAGCACCGCGATCGACAGATGTGATCACCCTAGCCCCGACACTGATCGGCAATATGCCATCTCAGGATTTTGTGCAGCTCATTCATACCGAGCCTCTAGCAGGCATTCGCCTAGCTCAACTGATGGCGCGTCGCCTGCGACAAGTCAACCGCCGCCTGCGTTTACGAGAGTCCGACAGTACCTCGCGAGTAGCAGATATTCTCTTATTTTTGGCCGAAGGGCAAGGCAAAAAAATCCTGGAAACAGGAGGTACAGAAATACCGAACCTGCCACACAGAGAATTAAGCAGCCTCAGCGGGCTGGCTCGCGAAACAGTAACGCGAGTGCTCAGCAAGCTGGAAAAAAAAGGAACTATTCAGCGCGAACGTGACGTTTTGTGCATTCCCGACCTGCACGCCTTAGAGCGTCTGTTAGTCTAGAAGTATCAGAGTTTGCTTTTATTGAATCTAATTCAAAAGCACTCTCTGTTAACTAAGTGATATTAATGATTTCCTGCAGGAGGTAAAGCTGTGAGTTTTAAGAAAATTTTCGCCGCCTTAGATGATTCTGAACTGGGCCACCGTGTCTTCACGCAAGCTTTAGAATTAGCTCTGAACGATCGCGCCCAGGTGATGCTATTTAACTGCGTTACTGTCAGCACCATGGGGGAGACGGCAGTGCCAATTCCGGTAGATTTGGGCATGAATGTCGAGTTAATGGATCAAGCTTATCAAGCTCAACGTTTGCGGCTGGAAAGCGACGTAAAACACGCTTCGGGTTTGCTAAAAAATTACTGCGACGCTGCAGCAAAAAAAGGATTGCAGGTAGAATTTGACTGCAAAAAGGACGGCAATCCGGGGCATTGTATCTGTGAAGCCGCCGAAAATTGGGGCGCAGATTTAATAGTATTGGGGAGGCGCGGCCGCACGGGGTTCGCAGAAGCTTTCCTCGGCAGTGTCAGCAATTATGTCGTTCACCACGCATCTTGTTCGGTTTTGGTAATCCAGGAAGCCAAAATTGAAAAATAATGCTGCTGAAAATGTTTGCTGAAAAAATTGATCGAAAATAAGACTTGCGCTCCTGGCTGATTCCCGGTTTCTGCGAGCAATATTAAATTTGGCGGCGAGGCATCCAAACACTGAAACCGGGAATCAGCCGTTATCGGGGGCCAGTCCCGTAAAATCTAAAATCTAAAATCTAAAATCGGATGAGTGATTTTTTGTCAGCAGATGCTGCGTCTAATTCGGGTAGTTCACCCAGTACAAATAACGAGCCCCAAACCGCCGATATTTCAGCAATGACTGGCGATCGCCCAAATCCCGATCCGGGGAAGCACATCTCTGGGGAAGCGCCTTTAAGGCTGGTAGAAACGGCTTTTTTGGCAAGTACCGCTAGCTTAATTTGGCTGGTAAATTATTACTTTCCGCTGGGGCCTTTGCTGCGGGTTTTTTTTCCGATACCCATCGCCCTGGTTTACTTGCGCTGGGGCAACCGAGCAGCTTGGATGGCAGCTTTGGTATCGGGTTTGCTGCTGTCGGTACTAATGGGCCCGACGCGGAGCATTTTATACGTGATGCCTTTTGGAATTATGGGAGTTGCACTGGGAGGACTTTGGAGGCGCAAAGCGAGTTGGTCACTCTCTATTAGTGTGGGTGCTCTCATTGGTACTGTCGGCTTCTTTTTTCGGTTTTGGCTGCTGTCAGCCTTGGTGGGTCAGGATCTATGGGTTTACGTAACGGCCCAGGTAACAGAGATGGTGGAATGGGTGTTTGTGAAGCTGGGCTGGCTTAATGTACCGAGTTTGGACACAATTGGGGCGATCGCAGCCGGGATGATTTTGGTTAACAATATTGTCTATTTATTTGTAGTGCATTTAGTAGCTTTGCTGCTATTAGATCGTTTGGGAAACCCAATTCCGCGCCCACCAAGCTGGGTGGAAGTTTTGATCGATTATAACGATCAAGCATGAAAACCCCGTGACTTTAGTCCGGGGAAGAAAAACAGAAGGAGGCTAAAGCCTCCCATTTCCTTTGTTAGAACCAAGTTTTTACGACTAACTTTATAGTATACGAAACTTACGTGTAAAGCTTTGTGAACAACTCAAGTGATATTAAGCCGATGTTGTTAGCATAAGCATATCGTGATGAGGTCGAAGTCATGCTAGTTTTTGAATTCAAAGCATACGGAAAAAAGCAGCAATTTGCCGCTGTAGACGAAGCAATTAGAACAGTACAATTCATCCGTAACAAAGCATTGCGCTTTTGGATGGAAAACCAAAAAGTCAACAAGTATGACTTGAATAAGTACAGTGCTGTTTTAGCTAAAGAATGGACGTTTTGCGATGAACTCAACAGCATGGCTCGACAATCAAGCGCAGAAAGAGCGTGGTCGGCAATCGCCCGATTTTACGACAACTGTAAAAATAAAATTACCGGGAAAAAGGGTTTTCCGCAGTTTCAGAAAGACAATCGGTCGGTCGAATATAAAACGACCGGGTGGCGGATGGCAACTGACCGAAAATCTATCACTTTTACCGATAAAAAAGGCATCGGAAAACTTAAGCTGAAAGGGACGCGCGACTTACATTTTTATCAGCTTACCCAGATTAAGCGAGTACGCTTAGTCAAACGAGCCGATGGATACTACATCCAGTTTTGCGTTCAAGTTGACCGTTCCGAGAAGATTGAAGTTACAGGTAATGCTATTGGATTAGACGTGGGGCTCAAAGAGTTCTACACAGACTCTAATGGTGTTACAGTCGAAAATCCGCGTTTTCTGGGCAAAGGAGAGCGCCGACTAAAGAAAGCCCAAAGGCGGCTTTCAAAGCGAGTCAAAGGTTCAGAAAATAGAAAAAAAGCTAGGGTAATTCTAGGAAAACGCCACCTCAAAATAAGTAGACAGCGTAAAGATTTTGCTGTGAAATTAGCAAGATGCGTCATCCAGTCAAACGACTGTGTAGTCTATGAAGATTTGAGAATCAAAAACATGGTGAAGAATCACTGCTTAGCTAAATCGATTAACGACGCATCTTGGTATATGTTTCGAGTGTGGATGGAATATTTCGGTAAAGTATTCGGAAGGATTACAATTGCCGTGCCAGCCCACGGGACGAGTCAAGAATGTTCTAGCTGCGGAACCATTGTTAAGAAAAGTCTATCAACGCGAACTCACGCTTGTCGGTGTGGATGTGTATTAGATCGCGATCACAACGCAGGTAGAAATATCCTAAGTCGGGGATTAAGTACGGCGGGGCACGTCGGAACTTGGATCTTAGATCCGAACGCTTGTGGAGAGTTGACCGCTACCGATGTTGAAGTAATTCTGCATCGGCAAGTTGATTCTGCGAATCAAGAATCCCCTCGGCTTTAGCCAGGGGAGTGTCAAGAAGAGTAGTTATTGGACATGGGGCATGGGGCATGGGGCATTGCTAATTGCTACTAAATAACTAATGACTAATAACTAATAGACCTCTCCTGCAAAACAAGTCTTGAACAGGGAAGATGCCTGTTCCACAATAATTATTGCAGAGGTCTAATGACTGCTGACTAATGACTAATGACTACTGACTAATGACTAATTTATGATTGGTATTTATACAGAAATTGAACAGGGGCAGCGGTGGCTCGATCGCTATCGAGGACGAAAACCGATATTTGCCTGCGTGTTAGGATTTACCGCGACAGGCTTAATTCCGGGGATTTCAGCAGCAGGAGCAACCCCGCACGATCGACAATTTACTTGTTTAGCCGATGCAGAATTTTTGTATAACGGCCCCCAACCGTCGCCCCAATATCCTTTGCCGCCCCTAGAAGCGGGTGCCTCGCCGGTACTAATATCTCGCGCTGTAGTCGAAGCTTTGGAACTTCCGCTTTACCTATTTAATGCTGGTTTGCCCCTCCCACCTCCCGTACCTGCAATTGACTTGGGGGGCACTCCGGCAAAGTGTCTGATTTCTGGGAATGCTTTAGAACTCGAAACAGTCAAACATTTGCTCGAACAAGGATTAATTTGGGGAGCTAAATTGGCTGCTCAAACTAATGGCAGTTATTTAATCTTAGGCGAGTGCGTAGTTGGGGGAACGACTACTGCTTTGGGCGTGTTAATGGGTTTGGGTATTGCAGCGGCGGGCAAAGTTAATAGTTCTCATCCTCGCTGCAATCACGCTCAAAAATTGGCTGCGGTGACAGCGGGACTCAATAATGCTGAGTGGGAAATTAACGGACAAAACAGCACTCCCCTGGAATTGGTAGCGGCGGTGGGCGATCCGATGCAAATAGCGGTGGCGGCAATGGCGATCGCCGCGAGTCAGACTTGCGGGGTGCTTCTGGCCGGGGGTACGCAAATGCTGGCGGTGTACGCTTTGATGGAAGCCTTAGCCCGTGAATATGCTCTGCTATGGAGTCCCGAACAAGTTGCGGTGGGGACTACGCGCTGGGTAGCCGAAGACCCTACAGGAGACACTGTAGGACTTGCTAATGATATCGGCGGTGTGCCTCTGTTCGCCGCGCAGCTAAGTTTTGCGGGCTCTCGCTACGGGCAACTGCAAGCTTACGATCGCGGCTATGTTAAGGAAGGTGTCGGTGCGGGAGCGTGTGCGATCGCCAGTGGCTTGACTGCAAATTGGACTCCCACTCAACTCCTCCACGCTGTTGAAGCTTTAGCCTCGCGCTGTGAGATTAAACATTAAGTAGATAGTTATAACAATCGATGCCAGATTTGTGAACTTCTCTCTTTCTTCTCTTTCTTCTCTCTCTGCGTCCTCTGCGCCCTCTGCGGTTTGTAAAAAAATCTTGTTCACCAAAGAAATAGCCTTCCTATTTCTACACAATATCTCCCTTTCATGCAGTATTCCCCCTGCTAATTGCGGGAGATAAAAAACTCTATGCAATGAATCTATAAGTAGACGAGCATAAATCAACGCAACTTGTATTTTTTTTGAATTACTACCCGATCCCCGCTAGCAATATTTAATTAGGCCCGCCTAGATGTTGCGAGTGCATTCTTTTGGAGAGCAACTGTTCTTCCAAGGCGGCAATTCGATTGTAAGCTGCTGTTAGCTGAGCAGTTAAGCGCTGGATTTGAATCTCTGCGCTCAGCTCTTTTTCCAGGCTTTGAGAATTCTTGTCGAAGTAGCTGTCATCTAACAGTATGTCTTTGTGTTCGAGGAGGCCGTCAAGAGTGCTGTAGCTTTGATAGGGCGAGGTTTGGTCATTTCCTAGCGTTCCAGAGCGATCGTTTCTCTGTTGCTGAGTCAGCTTCGTCTCCTTGGCCGACTCCAAGAGCTTTTCATTGAGGTTTTCTATGAGTTTGTAGAGGGCCTCGACTTGTTGGCTCAATACTGTAACTTGCTGGCGGAGCGCTTCCATACAATTATCCTTTGGCTCGTAACTTAATATCTTTACATTTTAGGTAAATCTTTACATAACTTGGATTTATCACTAAATTATTTAATTTTTGACTTAATTGTTGTGTTCCCAATCCTGACGGTAGATTTAGGGAGCCAGCTTGAAGATAATCGATCGCCATTGGTGAGTCGATTGTAGATTTTAGATTTTAGGTTTTAGATAGTCTTAGACACAGGAACCGGGTGGGTTAACCCCCATACTTCGTTCAAACCTTCAATCAGAGTTAAAAAATCTGGTTTATGAGAGTCGGATCGCACAGCGTCCTATTAGATTGACTTCGCTCTCGCTAGTGCTTTCAGGATTTAGATAAATTGGTTTTTAGTTTTTTTAGTTATTAATCTGTCGCCGATATAAAAATACTTTTTCACTTCGGTTGTGTAAAAAGCGTCATCTAACGGCAGATGGCAGCGCTCTCGTTGTTTCGTTATATTAAAAAATGTAACACAGATGCAGTCGATCGACCCGGCTGGCGAGCACAACTGGCTCAAAGGAACTTGCAGCAGAGAAATTAGGCGTTAAGCTGAGGGAGTTTTCGGCATCGGAAAGCTCGATCGACAAGGTAGAAGGTAAAATCAGGGCAAGAGCCAATCGATTGCGCGATTTTAGATTTTAGATTTTAGATTTTAGAATTGAAGCATTGACTTGCGCGAGATAAATTCGGGGGATTGTATCCTGGATGGTTTCGGTCAAACAGACTCACAGCGCAGCAGAACCGAGTACAATGGCTCTGTGTTTGAAAAAGAAATAAAACAAATCAGCGCCAACTACCGGACTCGACAAACAATTATTTCCGGGGCTCTAGAACACAAAACGATGGGTCAATATTTAGAAAAGCGGATTGACAGGTGAAACGAAGGTCTTTGCTATTGGGGGCCGCCACCCTAACTTTAAGTCAATTGGCGGCAGGCTGCGACTCGAAGCCGATTCTCAAAATTCGATCGCTCAAAAACGGTATTCCGGCCCAACTGGTAAGCAAATTTAGCCGCGATGTACAACCGTCTCCGCTGTTACAGGTAAGGCAAGAAGCACAATTAAAAGAATTATTCGCCCTGTTGCAGGAGTGGAAACGGGTTCCCGAATCAAAAAATCAAGCTAACTTGGTGATGTTGGGAGATTACTGGCTGACTTTGGCAATTAGGCAAAAATTGATTAAGCCGATCGATCCTGCTAAGTTTGCTAATTGGCCACAATTGCCCGAAAGATGGCAAAAACTCGTCAGGCGCAACGATGAGGGTAAATTAGATCCTCAAGGTAAAGTGTGGGCTGCACCTTACCGCTGGGGAAGTACGGTAATTGCTTATCGAACCGACAAATTTAAGGCTTTGGGGTGGACTCCGACAGATTGGAAAGACTTGTGGCGAGTCGAATTGCGCGATCGAATTTCTCTGCCGGACAGTGCCAGAGAAGTTATCGGTTTAACATTAAAAAAACTCGGAAAATCTTACAATACGCAGCAATTAGATCAAGTCCCAAATCTTAAAAAAGAACTCGCAAATCTGCACCAACAAGTTAAACTTTATAGTTCTGATTCTTACCTGCAACCATTAGTTTTAGGCGATACTTGGTTGGCAGTAGGTTCCTCTGGGGACTTGCTGCCGCTGCTGCAAACTCAAAAGGATATTGCTTTAGTAATTCCAGTTTCGGGAACTGCACTTTGGACGGATTTGTGGGTACAACCAGCATCAGGGAATCCAGTTTCTTTAGTTGACAAATGGATTGATTTTTGCTTGCAGCCTCGGATTGCTCCTCAATTATCTTTGCTGGCTAAGGCTAGTTCGCCGATAATTGTCGGCATGAAACCCGAAGATTTGCCGGAAGCTGTTCGCACTAATTCTGTGTTGTTGCCGGATGCTAAGATTCTTGCTGCTAGCGACTTTCTGCTGCCGTTTGGGGATGCGGGCATTTCGCTGTATCGATCGCTCTGGCAAGAAACTAGGCAAGTAGTGAGAAGTTAATTTACAGTCATCCCGCGAGCCCGCCAGGGGTTGAAACCCCTGTCTAATAGCTAAAGTCCTCTCAAAGAGGACTGAAGAACTCATTAGTCGTCTTCAGACGACTTTAGCTTTGAGGCAGGGGTTTCAACCCTTGCCGGACTATGGGTTTGACCTTAAGTTGACACTCCCAAAGGCACGGCGCCGTGTCCTAACTCTTGTAAGGACACTAATCTAAAAGCCTTTCACCCTTCCTCGAAGACCTGGATTTGAGAGAGATTCTAAATCAATCCGACAGTTAAGCCGATCGCCCTTGCACGAATAAACTGCCAAAGCAGTGCCTTGACGGTTGCAAACTCGCACATTGTAACCATAATCGTTGGCGACAGTGCCAAAGCGGTTAACAAACTGATAGCGTTCCATATAATCGAGCAAACTCCAAAGTTGGCGGTTGACTATGATAATTACCCAAGTATTACCGGGATCAACAAACCAGCGATCGAGCAATTTTCCGCCAAACTGTTTTTGAGCTAACCACAGACTCGGCACGCTTTTTTCCGTTTGCGAAAGCGGGGGCGACGGGAAATTAGCAGCGCTGCCAGTCGGGCAGACCGGCTCCTGGGAATAGGCCGCCGATTGCTCACCCAGCAAGGCTCCTAGGCACGCATAACAGGCGATCGGGAACAAAAATAAACTTTTTGTCAAAATGCCGTGTTTGCGGCGAGAAACTTGATTTTCGTGGCGCATTTTGTGGTAATTCATCATATTATTAGCCAAGATTTTATAAATCATTCATTAATACAGAAACCGCAGATGTAAGGCAGATAAACACGGATAAACGCAGATAATTTTAAATTACTCGTTACTAGGCTTCAGCCTAGTAACGCAGATCCGGAGGCTCTGCCTCCATGTTTCCAAGCGAGGCAGAGCCTCTAGATTTAGGTTCCCAGGCTGGAGCCTGGGAACAAGTTAATTTTATTATTCTTCAGTCCGCGGAGGCGGACTTTGTTTGTAGAGTAGCGGTTTCAACCGCCGACTCTTCTTGCTCTTATTTCTGCAAAATTGTTAAAATTCCGATCGCCTAAACAATGAAGCAGGCAGACAAGCAGTAAAAGTAGAACCACAATCTAACTCGCTAGAAACTTCAATATCGCCGCCCATCATCTGACAAAAACGCTGGCTGATAGTCAGTCCCAAACCAGTACCGCCGTACTTGCGAGTAGTTGAATTGTCGGCTTGAGTGAAAGGCTGGAACAGTCGCTCTTGTTGTTCTTGTGTCATGCCGATACCCGTGTCCGTCACTCGGAAAATTAAAAAATCTGCATCCAAAATTAACATTTGAGCAACTCTCGGTTGATATTTATTTTTTAATTCTTCGCTGGTAATTCTTTCGACAGTAAGCACGATCGTCCCATTAGCAGAAAATTTAGCAGCATTGCTGAGCAAATTCAGCATTACCTGCCGCACTTTCATCAAATCGCCGTGCATCGCGCCGATATTGTCAGAACTCAATACTTCCAAAGTATTGCCGTTTTTATCCATTAGCGGTTTGATAGTTGTTACCACCTCCTCAATTAAGCCTCCAACATCGAAGCTTTCGAGGTAAATCTCCATCTTGTCAGCTTCAATTTTGGAAATGTCTAGAATGTCGTCAATTAGGCGCAGCAAGTGTTTGCCAGCAGTGCGAATTTTGTCTAAATCCGAGACTACCTCTAAATTGCCTAACTCTTCGGCATCTTCCGCTAGCATATCGCTGTAGCCGATAATCGCGTTCAGGGGAGTGCGTAACTCGTGGCTCATATTTGCCAGAAAAGCACTCTTGGCGCGGTTGGCGATTTCTGCGGCTTCTTTAGCCAACTGCCATGCTTCCTCAGCGTCTTTGCGTTCGGTGATATCCCGAAGTGTCGCCACCACCGCTTCGACGCTGCCGTCTGTCGCACAAACCGGGCTGAGAATGTACTCGTAGTCGCGGGTTCCCCAGTTTGCCGTGGGGACAATTACTTCGCCTTTGACGGGTTCGGCTGTGGCAAATATGCCCTGGCATTCTTGGTGAACCCGCTGCATAATTGTTGGCGGCCAGCCTAATTCCTGCCAGGTTTTGCCAATCATTTCTCTGGGGTTCATGCCGGCAGCTTGAGCGGCGGTGCGGCTGACATAGGTGTATTTTCCCGATCGATCTACTAGAAAAATTAGGTCAAGAGAAGCACCGAGAATGCCGTCAACTGTTCTGGCGTGTCGGGCTACTTGAGCCGTCATTTGTCTGACTGTGATGGCGCCACGGACTCTGGCGGCGAGTTCAAACCGCAAGAGTTCGTTGGCTTGTTTGAGGAATAGGGTGCGCTGTTCGACTTCTATTTCTAGTTCTGCTTTGGCTTTTTCTAGGGTGCGTTCGGCAAGTTTGCGATCGCTCACATCTGTAGAAATTGTACCGACTGCATAAGCTTTACCTTCGGAGTTGCAGAGGGGAAATTTCAGAGAAATATAAGTGTGCGGGCCATCGTCTTGAGGGATGATTTCTTCGAGAGTTATGGGCGAGGAGGATTCGAGAACTTTCAGGTCATTTTCTCGCAAGGCTGCTGAAGAGTCTTGGGGAAAAATATCGCCGTCGGTTTTCCCTGTTATTTGCTCTTTGGTGATGTCGAACAAATTGTCAAAATGGCGGTTGGTGAGCAGGTATTTTCCGTCAAGGTCTTTGATGTAAATTACTGCTGTTGAGTTGTCTAAAATCGCTTGCAGCAGTGCTTCACTCTTTCGCAGGGCTTTTTGAGTGTTTTGGCGATCGACTATTTCTGGCTGCAATTCCAAGTTGAGGCGATTTAAGTCTTGCCAAGCTTCCTGGACTAGATTTAAGGCGATCGCGCTTTTTTCTAATTCTGTATTTTCTGTATTTACCTGCCGCGACTGGTTTGAGACGGAGCTTTCGGGCAATTCTAGGGGTTGGAAAGCAAGCGGGATGTGGGGATTTGCGATCGGCCGAGCGCCCGCAATTTTTTTATATCGAAAATCGACTGCTAATTGACCATCTAAACTAGATTTTTTAGGAAATAAATCGGGGAATTCGCCGAAATTTAAATTGTCATAAATTATATCAAATGTCCGCGATCGCTGCGACAGTTCGGCGCTGGAGTTAAATGCCCAATTCCCCTCTGCTGTTGATAAATCTGAGTTAGCGGGTTTGGCAATCCGGCGAGTGACGGCAACTCCCAAGGCGAAGGGGACAAGGGCAGCCGCAGACATTGCCAGCAGCCAGTTGTTTTCCCACCAAGTTTCTATTGATGTTTTGGGGATGAATCGCACTAAAATTGCGGCTGGTTTTCCGGCTAAATTGCCAAGGGATTTGGCAGCTACAGCATAAGTTTGACTGCCTGTTTGTACGTTTCCGGCGACTGGTTTGCCGCCTGCTGCGAGTGCAGATGTCAGCAGCGATTTTTCTGCCAGCAAGTCTGGTAACTGTTGGTTTTTTGTAAATGTTTGCGAAGCCAAAACAAATTTGCCGTCAGCCAGCGGTGCGTAGATAGCCTGATATCCGCCGCCCTGTAATTTGAGGGTTTCGGTGTTAGCAACCGCCGAAGTTTGGCTGATAATTTTTCCTAACACTAAGGCCGCAATCACTGTCTGATTTTTGGGATCTTTTATGGGAATTGCTGCGTAGTGGAGGAGAACAGGTCGATCGCCCTTTCCGGGCGGCAAAGATCCCAATTGTTCCTGAACTTCTGATTTGGCAATGATTTCGGTAGCTGTAATGGGTTTTTTTGTAGCGAATACTCGATCGACTATTTTTGGCAGGTTAAAACTTTTTCCCTTTTGGTTGGGGTTGACGCTAACCACTATCTGCCTGTTTTTTCCAACTAAGGCCGCGCTGTCTATTTCCCCTGTTTTGACTTGATTTTCGAGAATTTGCTTGACAGATTTTTGCAAATATGATAAATTTTTGCCGCTGTTGTAAGCTAAGGCTATTTGGGCGATCGTTTTGCTGTCAGAGGAGTTTTGCAAACGGTCGGCTGCGCGATCGAGTGGGAGATTGTAGTTAATTTCACTAAGGCTCAGTTCGGATTTAGCTTGATTTTGCAGTTGATTGCTTTCAACTGCCGATGTTAGCCAAAGTGCTGCTGCCGTTAGTCCCACGGGCAAGATTGTTTGTAAAGTCAGCAGTCCGATTAGCTGTTTTCTGGTAACAGATAACTTGTAGGTACAGGGCTTGAAAGCTGCTTTCAATCTTCTTTCGGAAGTCGCAACTTTAGTTTGTTGCCGACAATTTTGCTGGCTGTCGTTTAACTGAGTATGAGCCATAGTAGTAAATGCGGGATCGGTTGTAGATGACAGGCCATCAATTAATCGGGAAGGCAATCAATCAATTTTAGATTTTAGATTTTAGATTTTAGAGCTAAGACTTCGGCGTGAGCGCTCAGTTGAACGATTTTAGATTTTATATCTAATTGGGTTAATCAATCGTCATAAAATTATTCGGTATCGCCCGCGCCCACCCAGCAAGAAAATGACTGGGGTATTCTCAAAGAAATCAGTTTCTCGGTGTTAATCAGATTGTCTTATTTAGTTGTTTTTACATCTACTGTCGGCTCCTATTTAAAGTGTGTTGGGAGCATCCAAATGAGTGCTTTGACAAGAGTGCGAGCCGGAGAGTTCCCGCTTAGATGTAGGCTTGGCTGTGCAAGATACTCGCACTCCTCAAAAAGGCTTTTTGCCATGTTGCGGGAGGCTGGCCCATAGACTCGCCAAACTAAGTAGTTGTTCGATCGACTGTATCCTAAATTTACTTAAACCAAAGTTTAGCGTAATTATTGCAACACTTAGATACGCTCGATCGCCTTTTCCCTGCTTCACATTTTTTTCAATCCCACAACCGCCTGCCTGCTTTGCCACCGAGTCGCTGGTGAGTATCTTTGAGCAGGGTTGGGATGTCTAACTCTTCGGGACACCGAGGTAAACATTCGCCGCAATCGGTGCATCGGTTGCCTTTGCTGCCAGGAAACCAGTGTCCGGCATTTTCAAACATGGCGTAGCGGTATTTGCCAAAGTCAGTCATGTCGCACCCGACGGCGAGATTGCGGAGTCGCAATACTTCGGGAATGTTGATGTTTTCCGGGCAAGGCAAACAGGCATAGCACTGGCTGCATTTGTCGGTTTTCAAAGTGGCTGCAATAACCGATTCTAGCCGATCGAACGCAGCGATTTCGGCGTGGGTGAGGGGAAAGTCGCGATCGCAATATTTCAGGGGTTGCTCTAATTCTGTGGCATTTGCAGGGCCCACACTCAAAGTCCCAATCCTCGTATCGCTAAGTAAAAACCGATAGTTTAACTCTAAGGGCGAGAAAGGCGAGCACAATTGTGCGAGAGTTTCCGGGGGCGTGTAGAGTTGCCCTCCTTTATCGGCTGGGGAAATGATGAAAACGCCCATATCTTTGTGCTTGGCGAGTTCAATTGCCGGGGCGTTGCGCTGAAAAAAATAGTAGTAATGCAGATTGACAAATTCAAACAAATCTGTATTGATTGCCGCCAAAATCAGATCTAGAGGCCCGTGAGTGGAAAAGCCGACGTGCCGAATGATCCCATCGGCGAGGGCTTTGCGTACAGATTCCATGCAGCCTGTGGGCGATCGCACAATCGCCAAATGTTCCCAAGTATTCAAACCGTGAATTGCCAGACAATCGATATAGTCTAAATTCAGGCGTTTGAGGGATGCGTCGATGCAGCGTTCCATTGCTGCTGCATCCTCGGTTGGGGAAATTTTTGTAGTGACGTGGAAGCGCGATCGATCGACAGACAAACCAGCCGAAAGGGCCGCGCCAAGATATTCCTCGCTGCAACCGTAACCTGCAGCCGTTTCCAGGTGATTGATTCCCTGAGAAACCGCCTGTTGTACAGTCTGACAGGCAGTTTCCTCAGAAGCCAAATAGCGCATGGTTCCCAAGGAAAATACAGACAGGTGCAACTCCGTTTTGCCAAACCGTCGATAGCGCATAAAGTTTAGGAAGTTTCGCCTGGGCTGAAACCGCTTCTCTTAATCAAATCCTCTGGACGGAGGTTTGAGATAAATTCCCGGAAGGCCCGGCGTTCTGCCTCATCAGCATCTCGATCGACCGGTATCGAAGCATCGGCGACGACTTCTTCCATCACCCAGATGGGGCAGTTCGTTCGCAGGGCTAGGGCGATCGCGTCGCTAGGTCGGGCATCGATCTCTTTTTTAACTTCTCCCTGACGGACGATCAGGACGGCATAAAACGTGTTATCTTGCAGCGAGTGAATAACTATACGCTCCAAGGTAAGACTCCATGCCTCTAAGAAATTGACCATCAGATCGTGAGTTAAGGGTCGAGGAGGCTTGTGGCCTTCGATCGCGCTAATAATAGCTTTTGCTTGCTCCTGACCGATATAAATAGGCAAAGCGCGTCGCTCAGTAGAGTCTCTCAATAGGACAATAGGGCTGCGCGTGGCTGCATCTAAGGCAATTCCAGCGACTTTCATTTCAATCATTCGATCGGCCTCATAGAATTAAGAAACTGTAAGGCAGTAGAGAACTTGGACATAAAGATCACCTAAATCCAGTATGACTCGATCTTCGCCTGAATCTGCAACTGATCTGGGACTATCGATTTTAGATTTTAGATTTTAGATTTTCGATAGACTCCGGGGGAGAGGGGGACAGCAAAACCTCCTGCGTCTGGTTTGTGCCTGTGGTTTCATGTAAATAAGCGATCGACTAAGGAAAAATACTTATGTTTACAGGACTAATTCAATCTCTCGGAAAACTGAAGTCGCTAGGCAACGATTATTTCCAAATTTCCTGCACATCAAACAACTCCTACCAGATTTTACAAGATTTAGCCATTGGGGACAGCGTAGCCGTGGATGGAGTCTGTTTGACGGTAGTGGAAGTTCTGCCGCAAGGTTTTGTCGCCGTCGCTTCCCCAGAAACCCTCCGCCGCACTACTCTGGGATCATTCCCCGATGCTTTGGTGAACCTAGAAACCTCCCTGCGCGCCGGTAGCAAATTGGGGGGACATTTTGTGACGGGGCACGTAGATGCGATCGGCACTTTAGCGACATCAACCCAAACCGCCAACGCTTGGGAGATGCGGTTTACTGCCCCACCGGCAGCAAATTCGGGATGGCAACGTCAAATCGCACCTTACATCGTTTCCAAGGGCAGCATCGCCGTCAACGGCATCAGCTTAACAGTGGCAGATTGCGATGCTGACGGCAATTGGTTTGAAGTTGCTGTCATTCCCCACAGTTTTGGTGAGACAAACCTCAGCTATTTGCAACCAGGAAGTTTAGTAAACTTAGAAGCAGATATTCTGGGCAAATATGTCGCCAAATTTCTCCGCAGCGGCTCAAAATCCCATCCCGAACCTTGGGAAGAAGATTCCGCAATCAACAGTTTAGGAACAATTACACCCGAATTCTTAGCAGAACACGGATTTATGTAATCAATGAAACAATAAAAATCATTGCTGAACGAAGTAGCTGTGGGCCGACTAGCATCTTTTTATCATTTAGAATATAACTTTTAGTTGTAGTCTATCACCATTCTCTTGCTTTGCACAACTCATTGATACGTGCTATATACCATTGACGTTGAACAGAGAAGGCGGTACAATTTTTATTAGGGGTTTCTCGGCTATCTCTTCCAGCGACTGTGTAAGTCCTGACTGCGACGAGTGTAAGGTAGATATGCCAATCTACAAAGAAAAAAAATTGAAAAATCTTGTTAAAAAGCAATGCAGCCAGATTCTCAAAAATCTCCCAATTTACCTCTCGTCTCAGTCATTATCCCTGCATACAACGCTGAGCCATTTATTGAAGAAACTCTGAAATCAGTTTTAGCTCAAACTTATCCAGCAATTGAAGTTTTAGTAGTCGATGACGGTTCCCAAGATCGAACCCCTGAAATTGTCGAAAAATTTGGCCAAAAAGATTCTCGCGTCCAGCTTCTGAAACAGCCAAATTCTGGAGTCGCTGTTGCTCGAAACTTAGGAATTCAGAAATCCAGAGGAGAATATATTGCCCCCATTGATGCCGATGATATTTGGTATCCTGAAAACATAGAAAAACAAGTTGAATCTATGTTGGAGGGAGGGGAAGAAGTAGGGGTAGTCTATTCGTGGACAGTGGACTTAGATGAAAAAGGATTGCTAACAGGAGGATTCCGGTCTTTTAGAATTGAAGGTGACGTGTACGCCACCCTAATCTGCCACAACTTTATAGGAAACGCGAGTGCTTCTATGATCCGTCGCAGTTGTTTGGAAAAGGTGGGGGTTTATGACAAGACATTGAAGGAAAGGAATGCTCAAGGCTGTGAAGACTGGGACTTATACCTGCGGATAGCAGAGCTTTATCAATTTCGAGCCGTGCCGGAATTTTCCATTGGCTATCGCAGAATGTATAACACTATGTCTACCAACTATACGACAATGGCGAATTCTCAATCTTTGATGCTGCAAGCGGCCAAGCAACGGCATCCCGAAATTCCCGATTTCCTGCACCGATTATCTACCAGTAATTTTTTGCTGTACTTAGCGAACCAAAGCAGCCGCAACGGCCGCGATCGCACCGCGCTCTTTTGGTTATTCCAAGCTTTAAAAACTGAGTGCATCTCACCCTTATTACGTTCTGGCTTTTACATAGTATTGGGAAAGAGCCTTCTAAACCTATTATCCCAGTCTGGGAAACATCAGGATGCTCTAGATGCACCTGTGAGAGTAGAAGATACGCCATACTCTGAGAACCAACCGATGGGCCGGGAGGTGTTGGTAGAGCTCCGGCGCAAAAAGATCGAATTCATGGTAACGATAGGGAACATTTTTCACCAGTCAATTTCCCTCCTTGTCCAGCGAAATCAACCAAATATTGACACGCTCCCTTAAGTAAAAATTAGCGCCACGCCACCGACAAAGGCAGAGTTGTCTTATGAAAAAAGAAATTCAGGCTATTAGAACTCTGCTACCCCTCCTCAAGCTTTATCCTTGGGCAATCCCGGCAATGATTTCCTTGGGTATGCTTGCTTCCCTTTCCGACGGCTTTGGCATTAGCTTATTCATTCCCTTTTTGCAAACTTTACAGCAAGAACAAACTCAGGCTGTAACTGGCAATTCTTTCATTGATTCTCTGAACCAGATATTCGCTGGTGTTCCTGCTGGCTACCGCGCCTTAATCATTCCATCTTGTATTTTAGTCAGCATCCTCATCAAAAACCTGATTGTCTATAGTAATTCTCTACTTTTTGCTTGGTTAAATTCGCGAATTAGCAACCGATTACGCTGCCAAATTTTTAACCAAACTTTAACCGTTAGCTACTCTTTCTTAGAGCGCAGCGAATCGGGAAAGATTATGAATATTTTGGCAACAGAGAGTTGGCAGACTAGCAAAGCTTTGAGTTTGTTTGTTAACTTGATTACGTCTGCTTGTACGATTACTGTCCTGGCGACGCTGTTACTGCTCATCTCTTGGCAACTCACCTTAATTATCAGTATAGCGCTCTTCCTCATCTCACAGTTCATCCAGTTGGTGACACGCCGAGTCAAACATCTGGCACAGCAAGCGGTAGACGCCAATTCTCAGCTCGCTGTCCGAATGTGGGAGGGATTAGGGGGGATGAAAACCATCCGCTCCTTTGGACGGGAATCTTACGAGCAAGAACGCTTCGATCGCGCTTCCCAGCAGGTGCGAAACACCTTTTTGCAACTCGATATGCTGGGAGGGCTCATCAATCCGCTCTATGAAGTTTTTTCCGCACTCCTCCTGCTAGCAATTTTGGCGATCGCCCTCCTGCAAAACCAGTCAGCTATGCCAACGCTGCTGACTTTTTTATTCATCCTCTACCGCTTGCAACCGCAGGTGCAACAACTAGATATCGCGAGGTTAGGTTTAGTCTCTACTGCCTGTTCTGCTGAAGTGGTGATGTCTTTTTTAGACACTTCGGATAAACCTTACATCCGCTCTGGTACCGTTCCCTTTGACAAGCTGAAGCAGGCGATCTATTTTGAGTCAGTTTCCTTAACTTACAATCCTGAAGATCGGCCGGCAATAGAGGCTGTCTCCGTCGAGTTAAAACGCGGCCAAACGACTGCTTTAGTGGGGCCATCGGGTGCGGGAAAATCTACGATCATCAGCCTCCTCTGCCGCTTTTACGAGCCAACGTCAGGAGGAATTTATGTTGACGACTGCTCATTAAAAGAACTGAATTTAATGGACTGGCGGAAACGAATTGCGATTGTCAGCCAAGATGTCCATATCTTTAGCGGGACGGTGAGGGATAATATCGCCTACGGGCGTTTAGAAGCAACCGAGGCAGAAATTTTTGAGGCGGCAAAACTTGCCAATGCTCACGATTTTATCAGCCAACTGCCGCAAGGGTATGACACGAAAGTGGGCGATCGCGGCGTTCGCCTTTCTGGCGGGCAAAGGCAGCGCATTGCCCTCGCTCGGGCGATTGTCCGCAACCCAGATATTCTAATTCTGGATGAAGCAACGAATGCTCTGGATAGTATTGCCGAAAACTTGATTCAGGATGCCCTCAATACCCTCAGCCAGGATCGTACCGTCATTGTCATTGCTCACCGCTTATCGACGATAGAAAATGCGGATAAAATTATTGTGATGGAAAATGGCAGGGCGATCGAACAAGGCAACCTCCAGTATTTGCTGAAACTCGACGGCCTCTTCGCCAAGCTTTATCACTTGCAACACCGTAACGTACAAAACTAAGTAAAAAACTAAGAGTAAGTTGGTGAATTATTTATGCCTTATCCCATCCTTGACATTGAAGTGACACAGCCCCTCCCAAATCTGATAATTTCTGAGGAGGATACAGGAATTGCCTTAGTTGTGCGGCGCAAAGATAAAGCTGTTGGTTTGATCATGCAGCCTCTTCCTCCCAAGACCGTCCTTTCTCCTGAAGATTTAGCTAAAATCATTGAACGGGAGGTTGGCATTAAGTTACTTCAGGAATCGATTAGAGAAGAGCTAACTCCTGCCGAAAATGGCGATCCCTTTCCGCCGCTGACAGTAGCAATTTGTACGAAAGATCGGCCGGACAACTTGGCGCGGTGCCTGCAACATTTACTCAAGTTGCAAACACCTATTTCGGGTGAAAAGCTTTACTTTGAAGTGTTAGTAGTTGATAATGCACCTTCAGATGAAAGAACGAAGAAATTGGTAGACTCTCTACCAGGAGTTCGCTATGCCAGGGAACCAAAACCAGGTTTAGACTTCGCTCGCAATCGCGCCCTGCAGGAAGCAAATGGCGAACTATTAGCCTTTCTTGACGATGATGTCACGCCCGATCGCCAATGGCTCAAAGGCTTGAGGGAAGCTTGGGCAGAAAATCCTGATGCTGGCGGTTTTACAGGGTTAGTGCTGCCTTATGAGTTAGTGACTGAAGCCCAAATTTTATTTGAAAGCAGAGGAGGCTTTCGACGCGGTTTTGAAAAAATTCGTTATGGTCAAATCTTGCCCTATAATCCCTTATACCCCTGTGGGGCTGGCATATTTGGAGCTGGTTGCAATATGGCATTTCGCCGAGATGTTCTACTGAAATTAGGGGGATTTGATGATGCACTCGATACAGGTGCGCCTCTCCCCGGCGGTGGCGATTTAGATATGTTTTATCGAGTTGTTCGCGCTGGCTATCCCCTCGTCTATGAGCCTCGCTATCTGGTGTTTCACCAACACCGCCGGGAATATGAAAAATTGCGCCGCCAGTATTGGACGTGGGGTTTAGGTTTTATGGCTTTTGTCGTAAAATCTTATCAGACCGATCCGAGCCAACGCTCGAAATTGCGCTCGCTTGTAGCCTGGTGGTTTGCCAATCAGTTAAATCAGTTACAAAAAAGTGTCAGAGGGTGCCATGTATTGCCTCCGTCCATGATTCTAGCCGAGTTGTGGGGCGGTGTTGTAGGTCTGTTTGGGGAATATCCCCGCTCTTTAAAACTAATTGAAAAAATTAGGCAGCAATTTGCCTAAAATTAGGAGAGTTTTTTCCGAAATCTGTTTCCTATTGAACGCAGGGAAGAATAGTTAAATATGAGTAAGCTTCCGCCGATTGATATCGTAATTTGTACTTATAACAATGCTCCAGTTTTAGACAAAGCTCTCTCAGCTCTTTCCCAACAAAGAGTGTCACCCAACCTAGAGTGGAGAGTTTTAGTAGTTGACAATAATTGCACCGATAATACGCAGAAAATTGTCGAAAAATATCGAGTTTTGGGGCAAATTCCCCAGCTTTCTACAGTATCAGAAACACAGCAAGGATTAACCTATGCCCGCCACTGTGGCGTTAAAAATACAACTGCTGATTGGATTGCTTTTGTAGATGACGATTGCTTCCTGGCAGAAAATTGGGTGGAACAAGCTGTTAGATTTGCAGCGGCTCATCCCGACTGCGGGGCTTTTGGCGGTCGAGTAATTTTAGATTGGGAAACTCTACCAGCCAAATATGTATTGAATTATGGGTACTCCTTCGCACAACAAGAACACGGTACAGAACCCCAAAAAAAATCTTGTTTAGTGGGAGCAGGATTAGTTCTGAATAGAGCAGCCCTCGCTCATACTGGCTGGATAGATAAACCGTTACTTCAAGATCGCATCGGAACTAAGCTCATATCAGGGGGAGATGTGGAAATTGCTTTGCGGATTTACGGAGCAGGATACGACCTGTGGTACACTCCCGACTGTCAGTTAAGACACTTTATTCCGGCTAGGCGTACTTCTCAAAAATACTTGATCGACATTAACTATGGTCTAGGAACCTCTCAAGTTTTGGGCGATTCTCTTCTCTGGTCTGGTTCTTATCGAGATTGGCTGTTGAAATTTATTATCGATGCGGTGAAAGCTTCCCAAAATGTCCTGATTCAATCTTTAAGAGCAGCTTTGGGGCGGATGAATCCAGCGGAAGTGGAGATAAATGGGAGTTTTGTCCGTGGTAAGTGGGCCGGAATTAGCCGTGTGGTTCGCATGAGCCCAGAAGAACGCAGCTTGATATTGGGGCGTGCAAAATTAGCTGGCTAAACAGCTCATAAATAATATTTCTTGAGGTAATTTCTGTGAGCAAGCCTTGGAAAGTTCTCAATGTCGAATTGAGCGAAAATATTCCTGAATTGCCCTTGATTTCCAACTACGCCGGAATATATGTAGTGTTTTGGTGGCATAATATCCCCCTTGGCGAACGGGAGATTTTAGAGGATCAGTTGCCAATCTCGGCTTCACAACTAGCGAATCTAGCGGCGCTGGCGATCGCGCCTGCAGTCGGCAGCCACCTGCTAGAGCAAGGTTTTAAAGCGCCTTTGCCAGAAGTTTACAAAAAAAATCGGGCGTGGCACCAGTCCCCTGAGTTTGATGCCCTGACTGCCTTAGAGCAACCCCTGGCCAAGCTGCAGGAACGCTTGAACCAGACTAGCAGCGCATCTGTTTCTGTCGTAATCGGCACTCGAAATCGGCCAGAACAATTGGCGCGATGTTTGCAATCCCTGCAAAATTTATCCCAACCTGCTCACGAGCTCATCGTGATTGATAATGCTCCGAGTTCAGACGCTACCCGCCAACTGGTGGCTGAGATCCCTGGAGTCAAATATGTATTAGAACCTCGCCCTGGTTTAAGCATCGCCCGCAATACTGGCATCCGTCACTGTACAGGCGACATTATTGCGTTTACCGATGACGATGTGATCGTTCACCCTGACTGGGTGGCCAGGATTGCACAAAGCTTCCGCGAACCCAAGATCATCGCTGTAACCGGCCTCGTCCTGCCTGCTGAACTCGAAACAGAAGCCCAATTAATATTCCAAAAAGGTGATACTGGCTTTGGTTGGGGATACCGATCTCTGACTTTTGACGCTGAATTTTTTAAGGATACGAAACACCTAGGCGCTCCCGTTTGGCGCATTGGTGCAGGAGCAAATATGGCTTTTCGGCGTGAAGCTTTTGAGTTACTAGGAGACTTTGACGAACGCTTGGGTGCAGGGGCATCTGGGTGCAGTGAAGATTCAGAGCTATGGTATAGAGTGCTGGCGGAAGGGTGGATTTGCTACTACGATCCGACCCCTGTTGTTTATCACTATCACCGGGGCGATCTCGATAGCTTGAAACATCAGATGTACCAATATATGCGGGGTCACATCGCGGCCCTTTTGATTCAGTTCGGGCGCTACAAGCACTGGGGGAACTTGCTTCGCTTATTCATCATTTTACCTCTCTATTATGTGAAACGATTTTTAATCGGTCTTTTGACCGGATTTAAAGGGATTAATAGAACGCTATTGGCAGAGGTATTAGGTTGCTTTGCGGGAGTCAGCTTTTACCTCAAAAATCGTGTAAATAAGGATCAATAGTTTTTCCAATTATAGGAAGATTATGGCAACAGTTGTTGAGACCAAGAAATCGGAAACACATAAAGAAAAGCTGGGCAATTTCTTAGCCCGCAACCCTTTCGGTCAGCCCTTGACCCTGGGATTCTTTTACCGAGAAAAGATGCGGGCAATTCACCGCATTTCGCCAGATATGCCCTTTAAAGAAATTTTAGAAGTAGGAGGAGGTCAAGGAGGCTTAACGTCTTTACTTTATCCGCAAGCGCAAATTACTAACATTGACCTCGATCCTAAATATGCAAATGTTCCTTGCAATCGGCAGGAAAAAGTACGCTTCATCTGTGGCGACGCGACCAATTTACCGTTTGAAAATGAGTCCTTTGATGCAGTGACGATGTTCGACGTTCTCGAACACATTCCCGACCACCAAAAAGCTGTATCTGAAGCGCTGCGAGTTCTTAAACCCAAGGGTTTTTTATTAGTGAGCAGTCCCAATGAAAACTGGCGCTTTCCCTACTACGGCGTGATGAAACCGCTCTGTCCGCCTGAAGCAGAGGTGATGGCAGAATGGGGTCACGTTCGGCGCGGCTATACGATCGATGAACTGACAGGATTAATCGGTTTGCCTTACCAGAGTTCTGCTACTTTTATCAATCCCCTGACAGTAGTCTGCCATGATTTTGCCTTCTCTCGCTTGCCTGCCCTCATGCGCTTATTATTCTGTACTGCCCTGAGTCCTGTAACGTGGACGAGCTATTGGTGGCACAAACCTGATTCCCTGGGAACGGAAACAGCATCAGCTTGGCAGAAGCCATAAAATTTATGAATTTCCAACCAGAACCAACGATCGCCCTCCTGCACTGGGGCGATTTAATCGAAGATTTTTTAGATACCATCGGGGTTTCCTTTGAAGCTTTCTGCAACGAAATGACGGGGGGCTGGATGTTTGGCTACATTGAGGCGCTGCGACGGGCAGGGGTGCGGACAGTGTTATTCTGCATCTCTGGTAGCGTGGCTGAACCCGTGCGCTACACCCACAAAGACACAGGTGCAACAATCTGCACCCTGCCCGCACCTCAACTTTACCAAGCTGTCCGTCGCCAGATGGTTAACCCTCAAGGGTGGACGGTTCAGGAGATGTTTGGAGAGGTTCGAGGCCTGGGCCGTCTGATGTTGGCAGGGGTGAAAAGCGTTACTCCTTATCTGGCTACACCGCTGGGGTTGCTGGCGGGAGAACTGCGACGGGAAAACTGCCAAGCGATTCTCTGCCAAGAATACGAGTACCCGCGCTTCGACGCTTGCACTTGGTTGGGGTGGCGGATGGGGCTGCCTGTTTTTGCGACGTTTCAGGGGGGCGATTTTCAGGTTAGTCCTTGGGAAGGTTTGTCGCGCCCGATCGCCCTCAAAGCGAGCGCGGGTTTAATTATTGCTTCGCAAACCGAGGTACAGCGCGTGCAAAGTCGCTATGGCGTGCCTCCTGCCAAGATTGCCCGCATTTTTAACCCGCTGGATTTGGAACTGTGGCAGCCTATGGATCGCGGGGAAGCTCGACAACTGCTGGGTTTTCCCGGTGACGCTGAAATTGTCGCCTGTCACGGGCGGATTGACATCCGCCGCAAGGGGTTAGATATTTTGCTGGAAGCTTGGGAAGGGATCTGTCGCGATCGCCCAGGCCGAGATTTGCGGCTGTTGCTGGTGGGGACTGGTAGCGACGCGGAGGAGTTGAGCCAGCGAATCGCTCAGATGCAGCTTTCGGGCATTGTTTGGGTGAATAAATATGTGCGCGATCGCGCTTTGATGCGACAGTACCTCTCGGCTGCTGACGTTTATACTTTGCCTTCTCGGCATGAGGGGTTTCCGGTGGCACCGCTGGAGGCGATGGCTTGCGGGTTGCCCGTTGTGGCTGCTGACGCGCCTGGAGTGCCTGATATTTTCGAGGGGGGCGAAGCTGACGGCGGGATCGTTGTGCGCCGTGAGGATGCAACCGCTTTGGCGGGGGGGCTCGGTCGGGTTTTAGACGATCGGGTGTGGGGGCGGGAGTTGGGCAAGCGCGCTCGCATTCGGGTGGAAACTCATTTTTCTCTGGAGGCGATCGGTGTGCAACTGCGACAGTTTTTGTGCGATCGCTCTTTAGCGCACATTCCGCATATCTGACTCGCAGCACTGGGAATGCTTGAAAAATCCCAGCCCTAAAAATTTATCTCCGCCTAATTTTTGTGGTTTTATTATCATTTTTTTTGCCAATTATCGGAGACCTAATAAATTTAACTTGACGATTTTTTTTAATATATTCATTCTTTCAACTAAGGAATGAGAATTAAATAACTTCCACAATTTTGTGGGATGGGCGTCCCGCCC
>NZ_JAUBUC010000056.1:0-43944 GCF_036705285.1 Microcoleus sp. B4-C1
CTCTGACTTTTCGCTCATCTGACTACATTACCATATTGTTCGGCTCTCTGCGGAACTATTTTTACCTGAATCCTTACAAGTCTTTCTAGTGCTTTCTTCTGTTTAAGGAATTTGAACTTGGTTACTGTCTTTGCTTTTTAAACAGCAACTTTTTTGTAAATGTAATCAACAGCCTGTTGAACTGTTTCTATGTTCTCCGCAGCTTCATCGGGAATTTCAATGTCGAATTCCTCCTCGATGGCCATGATTAGCTCTACTGCATCGAGAGAATCTGCTCCTAAATCACTGGCAAAATTAGCGTTGATGGTGACTTGACTTGCATCAACTTCTAGTTGCTTGGCAACAACGGCTTTGACTTTTTCATAAATTTGCTGCTTAACCTTATCGCTTGGGAAAGATTCTGCAACAACGGTAGCAGTAGCAGTATTATTCGTAGTTTCATCAGAATCTAATTCTAATTCCTCTTCGGATTCATCCCGGACTTTGAAGTACCAAAATAGATTAGCCACAGCCAAATCAGAGGCTTTTTCCAAATTCGACGATACTAAACTTTTATGACCCCCTAGTTCCCCTTGTTCAATGATATAATCTTCATACTCTTCACGTCGCTCCTGATCGAGCATCCATTCCAGTTGAGTGCGAAGCGCGTAAAAATGAGACTTCGGCTTCAAATTTTCATAAAATAACTGTTCCTCTGGGATTGCTAAAGCTGTTGCGGCTGAGTTTTTCTCCACCTTAACAGCAGAGTCAGATTTACTAAAATCAGCACTTTGCAACTGTTTTAATTCACTTGGCGGTAAAGCTTTCATCCATTCAATCTGATTTTGCCAACTCTCTAATAAAACTAAATCGCGATCGTGAATGCACGTAATTTCAGGAAAAAGAAAGTCAAGCTCTTCGTCTGAGTCACAACAGTGTATAATACCGAGGCTATCTTGACGGATTTGTTGTTGAAGTTGAGAAATACGATCGCCCGCAGCCCCATACTCATTTTGCACCTGATAAGTCGCAATAATACTTTGTTCGATCGTCCAACTGCACTCTAACCGCCGCAACTGTCCCGCCGCACAGGTTTCTGACAACAACTGCGGATTTCTGTAATCAGCTAAAGCCTCAAACAGCATCCCCCGCGCCGCATCAATTTCAGCATTGCGGCGGTTGATATCTTGCAGTTGCAAAGCCGATCGCATTCGTTGAATTGCTTGATTAAATAACCCGTAAGCCCGCACTAAGACTAGGCGATGGTTCTCAAATTTTATATCTGCAACCACTTCGGAAATTAATTGCTTAATTTCGGCGCCTTGGCCTTTCAAAAGTTGTTCTAAATTGATGAAACCATTTTCTACTTTAACTTCCAGCCTTTCTACTGCTTTTTTTAGTTTCAAAGTCTGGTGCAAATTCACCGCCGACAAGGCTACCCCAGCCGCAACTCCCACACCAATGACGGCTGTTGTCGCTTGCAGCACGCCCAAACTGGTTTGGACGGCTTGAAAGCCCATGTGGTTTTGGTACATCTGCAAGCCTCCCATTGCAAGCTGCACGGGAGACACTAACGGCGATAGGGGGCTGTTGTTGACCACCGCGCCAACGGCGTGGGCCGCAAACTCTCCCGTTGCTGCATCTCTCGCCATGCCGATCGGCACTCCAGCCGATGTAAACACTTGTACGTACTTGCCAGCCTCGATCGCAGCCTGTACCGCCGGGGGAAATACAAAGTTCATCATCAATTTCTACCGTGTTACCAATCCACAGAATAACTAATATATTATGCTAGTTTAAATAAAAAAAAATTATCAATATGCCCTGCAAATGCACACTTCGCTAATTAGTCCTCAAACAGTTGAGCTTGTTTCGCGGCTGACCGGGCAAAACCTCCGAAAAGAGGATATTACTCCGCCTGTGCTTTTCCTGGCGGGGCTGGTGACGGTATTGCTGGGAGTCATTCATGCCGACGGTACGGTAAGTGCTGAGGAAACACAGCGATTGCGGACAATTTTTACGGAACTTATTCCCGCTAACAACAGTTTGCGCCAATTCGTAATGCCGATGGTTAAGAGCGTGCGGGAACAGCAAGTTTACAAGAAATTGACGGCGTTGCTGGCGCTCACATCGTGCTTTTCCGAAGAGGAAAAACTGCTGTTGATTAGTTTTGGGTATCAAATGTCGGCGGCAGATGGGACAATAGATGAACGAGAAAAACAGTATTTGACCATCATTGCCGATCGACTCGGAGTTAATGCGCGATTTTTGAGTGTTTTGGAAGCGAGTTTTAGCAATCAAGCCATCAGCGATACAGCAGCTTTAGCAGAAGTCCACTCGTTACTAGATCCAGCGCAATTTCAATCTCTCGATTCTATGTTTGTCCGTGCTGCCAGTCACATTATCGAACATTTACCAGCCAAACCGAAACACAAAACAAATCAAAAGCAATCAGTTTCATCCTATCAGGAGTTGAAAAAATTTCAGGAGTATCGGCAACAACTGAATGCTCTTTGTGAAAAACTAGGCTTAACTCTGCAAAATGGAATCGATCGCAACGTGCTATCTCCTACTTTAGCACAAGAAGTAACGAAAGTATCTCAGAGATTGCAATCTCCATGTTTTCGCGTTGCTGTTGTCGGCGAATTTAGTAAAGGTAAATCAACCTTACTAAATGCTTTACTTGGTGAGGAAATCCAACCAGTGCGCGATATTCCCTGTAGCGGTAATGTGACTATTTTGAAATATGGTTCGCAGCGCCGGGTTATTTGTCGCTACCACAATGGACGGGAGGAAGAAATTTCACCTGCACAATATCAAGAGAAAGCTTCGATTTCGGAACAAGCGGCTTATGGTTCCTATGCCGATGAAATTGCCAAGTCGGAAATTGCCGAAATCGTTTTTGAACATCCCGAATTAGAGTTGTGCCGCAATGGGGTAGAAATTATTGATTCTCCTGGATTGAACGAACAAGCCGAACGCACATTAATCACCCAACAGGTGCTCAAAACAACTGATGCGGTTATTTTCTTAACTCATGCTCAAAATGCTTTAACCGAGAAAGAGCGAGAACTGCTTTTGTACTTGAAAAAAGAACTAAATTATGGTAATAAGGAAGGCGCGAGTAATATTTTTATGGTAGTTAATTTTTTCGATTTGCTGCGGCGGGAAGAGAGTCGCCAGCAGGTACGAAAAAGGGTGGAAACAATTGTTACAAGTCAAAATTTGATTGCTGGTGAAAATCGGATTCATTTTATTTCTGCTCAATCTGCATTGGAAGCGATTTTAGCAGGCCATGAAAATGATGATTATCTAAAATCTTTTCAGGGTTTTACTGATTCGGTTGAGAAGTTTCTGACAGTTGAACGCGGGGCGATCGCACTTCAGCAATCAGCCGCCGGAATTAAGCAAATTATTAATACTGGCTGCAATGAATTGACTCAATATAGGGAAATCTTAGAAGGAAAATTGACAGTTTCTCAAGGAGATAAGGCGAAGATTTTTGAACAAATGGCGGAAGTAAGCGGCCGCGATGTGAAAATCAAACTTTTAGCTAATGAACTGAGGGAGGAATCTGTAGAAGAAGCTATTGAATCTTGGAATGAATGGGTGGAAGGATTGGGAGAACGCCTGATGGCAAAAAGTCATCGCTGGACTTCCGAACACGGACACATCATGAGTCAAGACAAGTTGACTAAAGATTATGCAGATCAATTTGTACGAGACATCACCGAAGAAATTGATGACTGGGGCAATCAAAAAGTACAGTCTATTTTAAAACAAAATATGGGAGTGCTAGACAGCCAAATCGGTGAAGATATTGATGCAATACGGCAAGAATTTCAACAGTTTGACCAGCAACTCAGCACTAGCCTTGTCGCTCAATTCAATAACTTAGCAACAGCAGGTAGCTTAGGCGGATTTGGCGCAAGTGGAAGGGGAATTGCTTCCTCAATTAACCCAAATATCGGTAGTGATGAAAGCTTAGGCGTTGGTTTGGGTCTCGGTGCATTAGTAGGTGCTGGGTTGCTATTTTTTACAGGACTTGGTTTTATAGGAGTTATTTTGGGTGGCTTAGCTGCTGGCGCTGGTGGCGGTTTTGGCTTTAGTTTTTTAGATGGCGATGCTGTTAAAGATCAGATTAAGCAAAAAGTTTGCGAGTTAGGCGTTGAGAAATTTGACGAATCTGCCCAGTCTATTTTTGAGAAGGTACAAGAAAGAATTATTACAGTATTTGACGATCGCGCTGATGCGAATAGCGGTGCGATGTCAAAAGCGATCTCGCTGTGGGAAAATTTATTAGAACAGCAGGAAAAGCGCGATCGAGAGCAAGCAGATTGCGAGGCCCAAAAAGTTTGGCTGGCTGACAAACGCCGAGAACTCGAACAAGTACAAAATCAAATTGAGGCTATTTTAAATCAGAGCGATCGCCCTCAATCAATCAATTCCGCTTCCTGAAAAATCTGTCTAGTCGTCAACTCCAAACCAGGCAGCAACTCATCCACAATCGGTGTATTATCCGTATAAACTTGACTAGAACCATCGGTCAAAAAACTTCTAATTAAAATAGCCTCTGGATCAATTACCCAAACTCGCGGAACACCCGCAGCCAAATAATCTTTCGCCTTCTCTTCAAATTCCTTCATACTTTGATCGGGCGATATAATCTCAATCACCAGTTCAGGAATTGCGGGACAAGCTTCATTTCGCCGCCAACTTTTCGGCAGACGTTCATAAGAAATGTACGTTAAATCGGGAACAGGTGCCCAATCTTTATCCTGACGTTTTAACAAAATTGCCCATTCTGGAAGCACTCGCCCGCGTCCTTTACACCATACACGAATCAGGTCACACAAAGCTCCCTGTAAACTGGAATGAAAAAATTTTGGAGACACTTTAGGGACTGCTTCACCATCTACAAACTCACAATATACATCTCCGTCGGGCAAAGCTAGAAATTCTGCTAAAGTGAGTTTGGTTCCGATGCCTACCATGACTCCCAGCCCTCTCGCTAATTAATTCAAATATCAATTATACAAAATTTCCCAACATTCCTAGAACTACGATCGCCCTTGGGCCTCTATTCCAAAAACCGAATAACAAAATCCCCGACTTCTTTAACAAGTCGGGGATTTAACCCAATACGGTTCCGTTAAAACTATTTATTCCTCGGAGATCCCCCTAAATCCCCCTTAAGAAGGGGAGTAGGGGTTGACTTTGAGAACATTCTTGTCCCCCCCTTTTTAAGGGGGGTTAGGGGGGATCTGGGTTAACCCAAGCGTATTGACTGATTACCGCGATTTTTATGCCAAAACTGGCACCGGCTGTGGCCAACGTCCCATGACTTTACCAATCACCGCCAATTCTTCCATCAACTTGTCGAACTGATCCGGTGTTAAAGATTGCGGCCCGTCAGACAAAGCTTTTTTCGGATTCGGGTGCACTTCAATCATCAGCGAATCAGTACCAGAGGCGATCGAAGCAAACGCCATCGAGGGTACAAACTGCGCCCAACCGGTGCCGTGACTGGGGTCAACCATAATCGGTAAGTGAGTCAGAGTCCGCAATACTGGTACTGCCGACAAATCGAGGGTATTGCGTGTATATTGCCTGTCATACCCGCGAATTCCGCGCTCGCACAAAATCACGTTCGGATTGCCAGAAGCCATGATATACTCAGCAGCCATCAACCATTCTTCAATGGTTGCGGAAATGCCGCGCTTCAGCAAAATTGGTTTGTCTTGAGCTCCGACTTTCTTCAACAGTGAGAAATTCTGCATATTTCTCGCCCCGACTTGTACCACGTCGGCTACTTCCACGATCGCACTTAAATCGGCCGCATCCATAACTTCCGTGATAATTCCCAAACCGCTAGCTTCCCGCGCCGCAGCTAGCAATCCCAAAGCACTCTCGCCGTGGCCTTGGAAAGCATAGGGGGAAGTTCTCGGTTTGTACGCGCCACCACGGAGAAAATGAGCTCCAGCAGCTTTGACGCGCATTGCCGTTTCGACAATCATTTCTTCGTTTTCGACCGAGCAAGGGCCTGCTACGATCGCGATCGGGTGATGCAAGCCGATCATCACAGTTCCTAAAGGAGTAGCAACTTCTACTGTGCTGGCTTCTCCTTGGCGGTACTCCAGAGAAGCGCGTTTGTAGGGTTTTTCCACGCGCAGCACTTCTTCAATCCAGGTGCTCATTTCGCGCAGTTGCATCGGTTCTAGTTCAACGGTGTCGCCCACCAAACCCATGACGGTTTTGTAACGGCCGACGATTTTTTCTGGTATCAAACCCCAGTTAGTGCGGAGCTCTTCGTCGATGCGATCGATCTCGGCTTCTGGAGTGCCGGCTTTCATTACTATAATCATATTTTTTTTGCCTTTTTAGTTGGGCTAGACACGAATTATGACACGGATGGAATGCGAAAAATCCCGTTTTTACCTAAGCCTCGATCCCCCTAAATCCCCCTTAAGAAGGGGGACTTTGAGCAAGTTCTTGTCCCCCCCTTCTTAAGGGGGGCTAGGGGGGATCTGGGGCTAATCGTCAAACAGAAGTCTCTGACTGGGTTTAACCTTAAGTTGACACCGATGACTACTGACTAATGACTAATGACTAATGACTAATAACTAATGACTAACTTTTTGGCTTCGCGGCGCGCCACGCTTCTCGCATCCGTCCAAAATTGGTATTAAATTCTTCCCACCCCAGAGTGCTTCCTGAAACTTCTTCATCCCAGGAAGCTGAGAGGACTCCGTAGCTTAATCCCAGAACGCCTAGACCAAAACAGCCCATGCTTACCAGCAATACTGCTGTGTTGGGCAAATCAAACAAGCCTTTGCTGACTATCAAATAGCTGACAAAAAATGTGGAAATTCCCAGGATTGTCGGTATGCCGCAGAATACCGCTATGCGAGATATCATGCGTTGGCTGACTACTTCTGGGATGGATTGCGCCTGTTTTCCGGTTTTGTTAGCTTTCGGCTGCTTGTCGGCAGAATCCGACTCTAAGGCTATGCTTGCTTGGGGTTCTGGGGGCTTTTTAGGCGTTTTTTTACGATTTGTTGCCGGTTCAAAGGGCAAGCGCTTGCGGGGTGGTTCGGAGGACATATTTTATCTCTGACCTGAAATCTCGAACATTTTTCAATAAGTCTTGGTGTTTGTCCAAGATTAAAGAATATTGTCGCAAATTTTGGCTTTGGTGTTTAGCCGCGAATGCCTAGACGGGCAATCAATGCTTTGTAGCGATCGGCATTTTGCTTTTGGATGTATGCCAGCAGGCGCTTGCGGCGGCTGATCATCATCATCAAACCGCGCCGGGAGGCGAAGTCTTTTTGGTTGATTTTCAGGTGGGCGCTGAGTTTTGTGATGCGATCGGTCAGCATGGCGACTTGGACATCTGCTGAACCGGTATCGGTTTCATGGGTTTGGAAGTCGCCCATGATTTCTTGTTTGCGCTGTTGTGTAAGAGCCATGAATTGATTTTAGTTTTTTTTGTACGATTGTCACGATCTCCAATGTTATCACAGGGGAAGCATAACAACGATAAAATTTTTGCTACGGATGGGTTTGTTTTTTGAGCAGAATAGACTTGAATTGCAAACATACTTAGGACGGGCGGGACGCCCATCCCACAGGAAAAAAAATTGTGGGATGGGCGTCCCGCCCGTCCAGGGTTTTTATTCCCGGCGGCTAGATATTGTAGGGGATTATCATTGTAGGCAATTATCGGCTCAAATAGGCGATCGCCTCACGTATCCAATCCTCCGCATCACCTTTGGCGGACAAAGTGCTGTCTTGACTGAGGGTTTGCAGCGCTTGCAAGACTTCAGCCCCAGTGTATCCCATCGCCAGCAGGATCATCTCGACTTCTTCTTGAATAGCTGGGGGGACTCCGGCCGCGACTGAAGTTGTCAAACCTGCTTGCTGGCGCCATTCCGAGAGTTTGCTTTTGAGTTCCAGGGCGAGACGTTCTGCGGTTTTTGTACCCACGCCCGGAGTTTTGGCGAGGATGCGGGTGTTACCGCCGACGATCGCCTGGACTAAATCTTGCAATCCTAAAGTATCCAGAAGTGCGATCGCCAGTTGAGCACCCACACCGCTGACACTCGTCAACTGCCGAAACAAATCGCGTTCTGCCGCGCTGCCAAAACCGTACAATACGATTTGGTCTTCCTTAACTTGCTGGTGGGTAAAAATTTGGGCGACTTCGCCGGATGCTGGCAATTGACCGGTCACACGGGGCAAAATTTGGATTTCATAGCCGATGTGATTGACTTCCAGAGTCAATATGACGCGGTTGCTGCCTTTGGCGATATCGGCGACTGTGCCTTTGAGATAGCTAATCATAGAGTTTATAATACACCGCTATTCGTTTTCGTCAAACTCGGCGATGATGCAGCAGATTTCGTTGAGGCTGATATCTGTTCGATTCCCTTCGGGATAGCTTCACTTCACGGATTTTGAGTAAATGGTTCAGGACTTACGCATAAACACCATATATAGCGTTTATGAGGATCCTGAACTACAAGCCGCTAAAGGGTGATTGCCCTGCCTGCTATAGCAATCCTCGCATCATTTGCATAATTATTGTAGGGGCAATCCCACGCCCGGTTGCCCGATAGATAGGGTGTAGGCACTCTTAGCACTACCCCTACAAATTTATAGCCTTTCGAGCGAAAGATGAGGTATCATGTTACTGACACTCACTCGTGAGGGTCAAACAGAGAAGATCAGCTCAAATGAACTCTAATTACATGGTTCAGTAAAGCCACGCGAAAGCCATACCACACATAATAGCATTTTTTTTACACCACGATCTGCTTGACTCACAACACGTTTACTTGTACCAAACATCATACATTGTTAAAAATCAAAGCTTATTCGATTGATTTTCGGCAAAAAATCCTTGATACTTATCATGCTGAACCCATTTCACAAAAAGCAATAGCTAAGCGTTTTTCTGGAGCCTCGGAGTTTTGTACAAAAATTGCTTAAACAATATCGTGAAACAAAAAACATTACTCCGAGAACTGACCGATGTGGAGTCAAACAAAGGCAAACTGAATGCGGAGCAACTACTCATCGAGTGCCCAATTGGTTGAAGCAAATAATGATGCAACTGTTGAAGAACTCCGTTATTTACTTTATGGAAAAATGGGATTTTCCGTTAGTAGAGCAACAATAGGAAGAATGATAAAACTCTTAAACATTACTGTCAAAAAAAAACTCTCTTCCCTTCAGGTAAAGGCACGGAGCGAGTTCAAATCCTGCGATGTGAGTTCTGGAAAACCATTAAAAAGTAAGGTTTGAAAGACTTAATATTCATTGACGAATCGGGAGTTAATTTGGCAATGGTTAGGTTATATGCTAGGTATGCAAAAAGGTGAAAGAACCCAGGGACTAAAACCAACTAAACGTGGCAAAAATCTCTCAATAATTGGAGCAATGTCAGTCAATGAAATTTTGACATCGGTTAATCTAATAGGCGGAACTGATGCAATTACATTTGAAGCTTTTATTATCAGAAAAATCGTACCAAAACTCTGGAAAGGTGCTTGTGTGGTGATGGATAATTGTCCTATTCACCTGGGAGAAGAAGTCAAAAAAGCGATTGAAAAGAAAGGCGCAAAATTAATATACTTATCACCTTATTCACCAGATTTTTCACCAATTGAGAATCTGTGGTCAAAACTTAAAATCATTCTCCGTTCTATCAAGACTACTAATTATCAAGAGTTAGGAAAAGCACTCTTAGTTTGCGTTCGGACAAGTTACATCGTCAAATATTTTTAACTGGTTTACACACTGCTGTTATTGTACCTCATCTTTATGAGAAAGGCTATATTTACAAAATCGGGATGCTCCCGGCTGCAACCCTTATTGGGTCTTGTTCTTAGACCTCTTTCTCACCCTCCCAGACCCCAGAGAACACATAAAAATGAGAAGAAACATGATATTTTAGTAGTTAAAAAGGGATTTCATCATCATCTTCCTCTTCCATAGTCTTAGCCGTCATCCGCCAACTCGTAAGATACTCAATTTGCACATCAATTTTGTTAATAGCTTCCCCTAACCGCTTTTGAATGTATTGAGTCAGCGTCACCATAAAATCTAACTCAACTCCCACAGATAGCGCAAGTTTTGCCAATCTAGCAAAATCTACCTTCAAAATTGAGGAACTGGATAACTTAAAATGGGGAGTATTTTCCTTACTTTGCACCAACATTGCTTTTTTAATTCGCTCTTTCAAATGCTCAACTTCTGAATCCAGTAACTTCCATTCAGGCAAAATTTTTTGATACCTTTCCCCCAATACTGTTAAATCCTCACTCTCCGGTTCCGGCGCAATTTTCTTAGTGGATTTCCGCCGTTGCTGTACATTAGAATTTAACCGCCAACTAGCAATATCCTCAACTTCCAAAGATGGATCAGCGATGAGGTTGCCTAACTGTTTTTGAATTTCTTTCGTCAGCGTCACCGGAAAATTTAACTCAATTCCCTCATTTTCCATCAGTCTGGCCAGCGTCATAAAATCAACTTTCATCGTTATCGAACTGGAAAGCTCAAAATAAGAACTGTCTTTGAGCTTTTGGGCCAGCATCCCTGCTTTAATGCGTTCTTTCACTTCAGCAATTTCTGAATCTAGCGGCTTCCACCGAGATTCTATTTCCTGATATTTTTCACCCAATGCTGTCAAGTTTTCCGTTGCTGGTTCGGGGTAGCATTGGGCAAGAATTTCTAGCAGGTGGCGATGCACTCCAGCTAAATAAACCGCGTCCATCTTGGCATATTCTAGCTGATTCTGGGTCAGGGGACGCTTTGCCCAATCGCCGCTTTGTTCTGTTTTATCTACATAAGCAATGCCGCAAAGTGTTTCTATTAAAGTTTTGAGTTTTCGGTTGGGTAATGGCAGGATGTAAGTGGGAATGTTTGTCGCCATTTTGAATGTGCAAGTGACATTTTGAGCGTCGTCATTGCCGAGAAATCTGATGTCATAGCTGGCGTTGTGCAAGACTTTTTCAATATGTGGATTGACCATGATTTGGTTGATGAAATCTTTGGTCAATTCTGGTTTATCCAAGACATCTAGTAGAAAAGTGGCATCTCCCGTGGAATCTGTGGAGTCAGCTAACACCTGAATCAGAGATAATCTGGGGTTGGATTTATAGTCTGCTATTTCTGTATCCACCCACAGGATTTTAGCTTGGGAAAATTTAGCGATGAGTGCTTTGATATCGTTTGCTGCTGTTAAATAAGGCATTTTTAGAGACTTTTGCTATTAACTTTTTGATTCTATTATGCTATAGCAATTATCGGCTCGATTGTCAACAATTTAAACACCGGACATCGCATTGCCGTGTCCTGGATACACGCCAACCTCAGAAACCCGGTTGCCCCGGTTTCTTCCTATATTTCTCGTTCTAGCGTGCGTTTCGTTCTGAAGAAACCCAGAAATGGGGGGAATTCAGGCTCTAACAAGGTAATCCAATATGGATTGAGTTCGCACTTTAATCCCTTGTTAGATGACAACTTGTTCGTCTTGTGGGTGAGAACACTGTTCAAGTCCCATCCCGCTGGTGCTGCGGTGAAAGCATCACCCCTACGGTAGCGATTAGCCATCAATTCGTAAAGCGGGGTGAAAAGGCGGTAACTGGAAAACCTATTCTAGAATCCCGTCGAGCAAGAGTTTATGGGTAGCGAAAGTAAAGGTACATCCGAACCATCGTGAGCGATAACCAGCGAAACAGGTTGATACGCGCTTGAGTCCCAAAAGGGCAAGGATTGGTAAGAAAGGGACTTTACCTTCAATGTACCGGAGGGTTGGCAATTGTTAGCTTGACCAACTCAGCACTCTGTAATAAATTCGCTGGAAAGTACCACCCTAAAAACTCTAAACAAAGACGAACAGGAACGAAATAACCTACCGTTTGCTCTCTGAAAAAGTCGATTTTCAGAGTAGGTGCGTTCCCGGATGCAACGGCAAGGAGAGATTGGGTCAAAAGCGAAAGCTCCCCTGTAACGAGGGAGATATGCAGACAGACCCACGGTGTCTCGGAAGATAGAACCTCCAGTAGCAATCTAAAAGTCATGAGCACGGTAAAACCGATGTATGAATGGAACAAGACTCCCTGGCGAAAGCTGGAAATAGTTGTGTTCAAGTTGCAGAAAAGAATCTATCAAGCCGCCAATCGTGGTGATACAGCATATTCCATGTAGATGTGGTACACACAATCTTCTAGCCCGTGTAAGGTGCTGATACACCCGTCAATCTGTAAGTTTTATCGACCAATATTTCGCCGCTCCGCACCCGGAGGATTAACACCACACAATATAGCTTTATAGTGTACTTCATGAACCACCGAACAGGCTGTATTAAGGCACTTCGCAGACTCCAAAAGTTGTTGATGAAGTCCTGGGCTGCAAAATGCTTAGCGGTACGTAGGGAACAAAGGAACCACTTCAAGACTGGGCAAACATTAACTGGAAGCTCGTCAAGAAGCGTCAGGACTTACGCACGACCACTAGATATAGCGTACCGGGTTTAGAAATACCCATTGGATAGAGCGATAATATAAAATTAACTATCTTGACTTTTACATGAGAAATTTTAATTCTAAGGAATGACAATTTAATAACTTTAGCATCTGCTAAATAGTCGGAACTGCACGATAATTCCATTTTGGTAGATATTCATCAAAAATAATTTTTATTGTTTCTTTAAATCCCTTAGCTACTTTTCGGCCAGTTTCATAAATTTTATCGCTCACATTTACTACCACAGAAAGCCCGTTTTAGTATGAGTTTTTGCCATGTTTTTTTTCCTAACTCAAGAGTAGTAAAAAATACTCCTTTACAGGCTCTGGTTACGTGAGTAAACAAAGGTTTTTATGTGCTTTACCTGGTTTTTTTGAAATTAATACTATTATAAAACCCTGCACCAGGGAGTTGGTTTTTTTTAAGTCAAAATAAGATGCTCTTTAACTAAAGACAAATCCATCTTACCAAAATTCACAACCAAAGCCACATTGAAATTTTCCAACGATTTGACAAACCACATAATTTCATTAGAAGCTTTACCTTCATAGTGGTTGAACAAAATAGAAAATCGCTTTTCCAACTCTGGTTTTACTTTGCCCGAAAGCAGCACAATTTTCATCAGTAAACCCATTGTCCTGCTGGCGCCGAGGTTGTACACCAAATCGTAAAAAACGTAGTGGCTGGGATGTTGGGAATTTTCCACTACTAAGAAGTTGAACAACTGGTTGCAAGTACGAACTAACAATGGATTATTGAATTTCACCGAGTCATTTTCTCGCAATGTATTTTTGATTTGTTTGTACAAACGGTCATTAAATTGACGCCCGCCGTATTCTGGTTCGATAGACGATATTAAATATTCATATAAATCCACTTTAAATGAGGCGTAAGATGGAGTTTTTCGGGAATCTCTCAGGAAAAATTGAGCCGCTTCTTTGTAGGTGCGATCGCCTGCTACTTTTCCGGCAAATTCCCTGACCGCTAAGTGCAGTTCTGCATCGTTCAAAAGTGTGGGATTAGCCGCTCGCTGTACAATTCCTATTTCTGTATTTCTCGGCTCAACCATATAATTCAAATATTTAGACAAATGTGTTTCAAATTGTCGCTGTCTTTGAAATGCCAGTTTTTGGATGGTTTGTTGGTCTTCCTCAATGCTGTCCTTGCTCAGTAGAGAATAGCCGTACAAATAAGGATACCGACAGATCAATTCGCCCAAAGGAAAATCTGTATCTTGTTGCTGCAGTTCCGCATCTCTATCTAAGGCTTTTACTAAGCGCTCTATAGTCTGGAATTCTTCACTTTTATTAAAAAATTTTATTTGTTCTTGTAAGCGCTTGACTATGTAAAATTCCATCCCGAATCGGGGAGAAGTCTGCTTAAATAAAGATACCAACTTGGCGATCGCGAACTGATTTTGTGATTGCAATTGCCAGCGGTTGATGGGGATGTAGCAGCAGCGGTGGAGCAGATATTTAAAGTCCTGATCCGATCGCTTGACGGAGACTATACTATACAAAGTTGCTTCAATCTCTCGATCGGGATAGCCCATGCCGTCGATGAATAGCTTTCGGAACCGCTCGATCACCTGTGCGGGGGATTCTGTTTCCACGCAGGAGACGATGTGATCGTACAATCTCTGTTCGTTGTTGCCAGTTGGAAGACTCTCTGAGGGTGGGGTGAGGATGTGGCTGTCTGCATCTGTGTCTACGCTGCTGTCTGCAACTTGTGCGACAACCACTGTGGGTTTTTTCCCAAAAGTTCGATCGGGATTCAAGAACCAATAGTGTTCTTGGCTTAATTGTTTGTCCTCCGCCCAATCCAAAGCTGACTGCAAACTTTCCCCTGTCAATAACAGTGATTCATCTTCGCGGTCTGAAGCCAGCCATGCTGCTAGGGCCAAGCGGTAAGGAGCCAATTTTCCCAGCTCTTTTTCCACCCAGAACTGATTAAAAACTGACTGATAAATTAGGTTGGAAACTATTAATTTACCCTCAAATTTAACAACCAGTCCTGACAGTTGCAATTCGAGTTTTTCGGGAGAGTAATCTGCTGGTACTCCCTGGGATTCTCCCGGTTTTGTTGCCTTGGGCGGTTGCAAAGCTTGCTGGTACAGCGTTAACAGCCGCGTGAGGTCGCAGTGGTTATGGAAAATGCGATCGCGTATAGGTATCAAATGTTGGGGTTCGTCTTCTTCTTCCCAATTTTTAATAATTCTGTGTTTGACCAGTTTTTCAACCTGCTGAGCTTCCGAATTTCTGCCAATAAAAGGCCCGTATTCAAGTACCAAGTGGCAAACTTTTTGAGTTAGAAACGGTTGCCCGCCCGTCCAAGCTAATATTTCTTGGAGGACTTTTTGGGGGCGAAAAGCTTTCAGGGCTAATCCTTTTGCTAGCGGCAAACTTTCCTGCAGTTGGAATCGACTTAAATGAATTTGCCGTCCAACATTAAAAGGGTTGCATCTTGGATCTCGGATCAATTCTGAGGGGGCTGCTACTCCCATAACAGCAAAAGTCAGGCGATCGTATTCCGGTTGCTCTGCCCGCTTGGAGTAACAAGCCCGGATCAAAGCAAAAAAATCCTTGGTACTGAAATTTAGGCGGCTGATGCTGTCAATGTCATCTAGAAAAATTACCAGATTTTGCTGAAGTGACTTGAGCAAAACTTTTTCGATAAATATCTCCAATCGCTGCACCGGCGGCAGCAGTTCGCGATCGTTCCACCACTTGATGGCATCAAACCTGTTTGTGATGTGTAAACTGCTGGCCATGCGGTACATGATTCCGCCATACCACTTTTGGGGGGAGATATCTGGGCTGCTGATGCTTCTCAAGTTGATGGCGGCAAAAACTGTACCTTCGGCTTGCAACCTTTTGGCCGTTTGCACTAGCAGGCTGGACTTTCCCATTTGTGGCGAACTCAACACGTAGCAGAAGTCTCCGGCTTTGAGTCCTTCGTAGAGCTCGCTGTCTGCCGATCGCCTGACATAGGTGGGCGCACCGGCAGGCAAATAGCCTCCAACTTGATATTGGTACGTTGAGTTGACGGATGCTGTCATCTGGGAATTCATCAAGATTTTACGCCCCTATGCTGTGCGATCGAAAGGTTACAAATTGGAGTTATGGCCCGCTGATACCATTTTAGATTTTAGATTTTAGATTTTAGATTGGGCAATGACTTATTCAATAAGGGTTTGGAGTTTGCCTGTTGCATTTGCATTGTTTTTTTTTGAATCGGCCTTACTATGGTGGAAAATTTTTTGTTCTTCTTTCTCTATTGTCTACTAGGTCAGCTTTCTTCTCGTCAATCTTTACCGTATCTTTGCAAGCGTTCGCCCCAAATCCTATGATCGGCCCAATTGTACCCCGCCACTTGATTTTTTACACTCGTTCACATAATTAGATGAATTTTCACTCGCTCGGATTGAAAACGCTAAAACGCCGTTTTTTTCACATTTTTTTTACAATAATACTTTAAAATTAACCCGGTGGTATGATGTTGGCAGGGAAACTCATAACCACAGCGCCGTCAACCTTCTGCCTTCAGTTGCGCTTGCCGAATGCTGGAGGAAAAGACAGAGCAATGGCTGCCAATAAAAAACCCCAGCGTTTGGCTGAGGACTGCTTGAGTGGGAGATATCGTTAATCTGCGTTTTTTTAGTTGACTTAGATTGCATGGAATTCCATGCTGCTGACTTTCCCCGGGCTTTCGCGTTCGGGGATTCCTAAGAACAAACTTTTCAGGATGCATCCACAAAAAGTTTAATTCTTAAAGGCGTGGTCAGAAACTGGCTAACCACTCGCTCAACTCTAAAAGTTAAGTCTGTGGCTAATTGTAGAAGATGCGCCCTGATGGCTTAACTACCCGATGGATTAGCACCCTGATGGCATAACTCCCTGATGGATCGACGCCCTGATGGCTTTCGCTCCACTACCCAAAAGATTCGGGTTGGTGGATGATCGTGGACATTAGTAACACGTCACTTCTGGCGTTTCCGATCGCAAGCGGGTGTGCCTGTCTGAATTGATTATGGCAGGCAGATTTATCAGAAGACAAGTGGGCTATTGCATCAACCCATTTCTGACAGATCGGGTGAGCCAAAAAGTGTCAATCTACGCAAATCAGGGTCATCGAACATGAAAAACAGCATCTTAGTATTAGGGGTAATTGCCTCGGCTGGCTTCGGCTTTTTCCAGGCAGGCAGCGCCAGCGCTTCAGCGATCGCCACACAACCTTCATCAGCCAGTAGTTTGACGGCTTGGGAGAGTCGTCCTGACTTTAACTACACTGGAACGAATGAGGATGGGGACCAAGAAGAGGTAAAAACGGGTAAAGGCAGGAAATAATTGGCGCCCGGAGTGTGGTTCGCTCTGATGCGGTTGTGGTTGTAGTTGTGGTGCTTGTTGTCCCAACCGCCTCTGATCGAGGTAGTTAAAACTCGATCCCAAGATCAGTCTACCTAATCCCAGGTGTGGTAATCAGTTTCAGAGAACGGTGGATGGGAAAATAAACAGGTAAGGCGAGTCTGTTGGTGGAGTTTCCCCGCCTATCAACTTCCTTACCTTCTGATGTTCGGGATTTGGATCTGGCACAATCGTATTTCATCTCGTAAAAACCCAATGGAAAATACTCTCGAAACTACCCGCAGACAGCGCGTATTGACAAGAACCCAGGAACGGCGTCAGGCGACACCCAAAGAAAAACAGTTGATTCACCTGCTAGCCAATATGGCTTGCAGCTTGATTAAATACGACTACAAACACGCAGCGGGCAAGGGTACTCTCCCGCCTTCGGAAAGCAAGCGTTTAGCGGAATGGCACTACCTGCGAGTTCAGCAAATTCGCCGGATAGAACGTTCATTGGAGCCCGTAGCAACCCTTAAGCGCGTGTACTACAAGAGCATCCTCAGTCCGAGGGATCTGAAGTCTTTGAAACTGCTGTGGCTGGAGGAGGACAAAAACCGTGTCAAACGGGTCGATCCTGACTTGGACGACATCCTCAGCGAAGCTTTGGATCGGGGAGATACTTTAAAACAGCTATTTCACTCGATCGAAGTCAAAGAACGCACCTTTTCTGCAACTCCTAGCCCAGGCGCCGTGCCGCTTTGGGTCAAAGAGTGGGAAGACTCGGAATATGACATAAACTTTTTTCCGCCTTCCTTCCCTGCATGGGTTTCAATCGTGGACGACTAGGTTCAAAAAAAACTCTTTGGTATGGCATCGATCGTAAATTTCAGATGGTAGACTTATTTGCGATTGCTGACATTGGCGAAAAGTGTGCGATCGGGCGATCGGCTAAACCAGGCGGCGTTGCGCGCAGGCATCCGAGTACAGAGAAGTGAATCGGAGTCAGTACCATTGTACAATGGGGGAAAACCAGGGCTTCAGCTAATAGCTGATAGCTGATAGCTGATAGCTGATAGTTTCTCATGACTGACTCGATTTCTACTTCTCCTCTAGACTCGGCGGCCGATACAGCCGAACTCCGCTCTCAGTTGAGGTCGGGTTCGGAAAAAGCTCAACTGCAACTGCTGCAACAACAAATAGCAGATTCCGGTTGGGATGTATTGATGGAATTTTTATTAGAGCGCAAGTCAGAGGCACCGACTGCGGTAATGGGTAAGGCTTACCAAATTCTTTACAGTGCTAATTCTCCGAGAGCGACGGAGTTTTTGCAAGCGAATTTTCCGACTGGGGTTGTGCCACTGCGATCGGACTCTAACATTGATTACACTCCGCTGCAACAATTATTGGCGTTACAGGAATTTCAAGAAGCCGATCGCTTGACTTTAGACAAGCTTTGTGAATTGGCTGGTGATACAGCTTCTGTGAGAAAGTGGCTGTATTTTACCCAAGTTGAGAGTTTGCCGATAACGGATTTGCAAACAATTAATACGCTGTGGAAAGTTCATTCTGAAGGCAAATTTGGCTTTTCGGTGCAGCGGGAAATTTGGCTCGGTTCGGGCAAGAATTGGGATAAATTGTGGCCGCTAATTGGCTGGAAAAAGGGGAATAATTGGACGCGATACCCGCAAGAGTTTATTTGGGATTTGAGCGCGCCTAGGGGTCATTTGCCGCTGTCGAATCAGTTGCGGGGAGTGCAGCCTTTTGCAGCTTTGATGGCTCATCCTGCCTGGTTGAAGTGAATGATTTTGGGGCTTTTGGAGAATGTGGGGCGGGCTGGATGGCCTGCCCCGCTATGGTTTTTGGGGAATTGGGATTTTGATTTTTGAGGCGCAGAAATTCACAGAAATTCACAGGCGGGATGCCTGCAGGGCGAACGCATCTCAACTTTATGTTAACATAATCTGGTATATTGGAGAATAATTATTGAGTACCTACAAAACATTTAATTAGAGTTTACCCTTTATGAAACTCAAACCTAAAATCACCATCGCCGACCATTTTTCCGACTTAGAAGATCCAAGAATTGAGCGGACGAGACATCATCAATTAATTGATATTATCACCATCTCAATTTGTGCCGTGATTGGCGGTGCTGATACATGGGTGGATATTGAAAGTTGGCGTTGCTGAGTTAGAGTATGAATAGGAGGAATAATTTATGCAATGCCCAGAATGTAAATCAACCCATATCCGCCAAAACGGCAAGAAGAAAGGAAAACAGAATCACATTTGTGTCCAATGTGGTCGTCAATTCATTAATCAGTATGAATCCCACCCTTGGTTATAGCGAGAGCATCAAACGTGATTGCCTAAAAATGTACGTCAATGGTATGGGTTTACGGGCGATAGAACGAGTTAAGGGAGTTCATCATACCACGGTAATAAATTGGGTAAAACAAGTCGGAAAACTGTTACCAGAGGTTTATGACCCTGAAGTCATTCCAGAAGTTGGTGAGCTCGATGAATTACAAACTTATGTAAAAAAAAAACAGACAAAATCTGGTTGTGGACAGCGGTTGACCACTTTCGACCAGGAATTTTAGGATGGGTATTAGGGGATCGTGCGTGCTAAGACATTTGAACCATTATGGAACCAAGTAAGTGCATGGAACTGCTACTTTTATGTAACTGATGGATGGTCTGTATATCCCATGTTTATTCCTGATGAGGATCAGATTATCAGTAAGACTTATAAGCTGTTGCACATTTAAACTGTGATACAAGCATTACCCTTATTTTTAATTTTGCGACCCCATTTAATTATTAATTGCCCTTCATTTAAGAGGCGGTGCAATAAATACTCTAGCTCTTCAATAGATGTAAAAAGTCGATTGGCAATATATTCTTTTGCCGAATGCCATACTAATTCAATTAAGTTATAGTCGGGGCTGTATTCGGGGAGAAATTCTAAATGAAGGTTAGGCATTTCTGTTTCAATTATTTTCAGGTACTCTTCTTTCTTATGAAAACTAGCATTATCAAGAATAATCACTATTTTCGCTCCTTTTTCAGCAAATTCTGAGGCTTGATTCCCTGCTGATACCCATTCATTGATTAGCTCTTCATAAAAGAGTTTTAGCACTTGATAAAAATTATATGAATTGCCTTTTTTGAGGAACTCTACCCACCTTTTTTTATCCGAATTCCTCACTCCTCCCATTACATTAACTCTGCCTTTTCTTCTGTCTCCTCGAACCTTTTTTCGGCTGCCTTTTTTACACCAGTTCTTTCTTCGGGTGACTCTTAAACTAAATCCACTCTCGTCCCAAAACCATACCTGTAATCGTTCTGGCGATTCTTTTTCTATTTTTAAATATTCGGCTATCTTTATTTTAAACGCTGTTCTTTTTTCAGGATTTCTCTTGGACTCTAGGCTATACTTAGCCCAGATGTAAACATACTTTTTTTTCTTTAATATCCTCCGAACTTGTCCTCCACTTAATTTTATTCCTGTGGATTCCTCTAAGTATGTTGCTAATCTCTGCGCTGTCCATCGTCCAAAATTATATCCTAATTCTTGAGGGTCTTTTTCTATAGTCTCTAATAATATTTCTATATATTTATCTGTGGCTTTTTTGTGATTTCCCTTCATCCTCTCATCTATTAGACTTTCTAAATTGTCGGGATCTCCCTTTATACACCAATAAGATACTTTGTTTACTGGGTAGTGCCGTGAAGGAAAGCATCAAGAGAATTAAACTGAATTCAAAGAAAGTAGGGGTTTAGACTTGTAAATTAGCATTGTAATGATGCACAAAGCGCCAAATGGCAGCAATATGATTTTCTAATTTTTTAGATAAGGCTAAGCTCTTTCTTACCAATCGAGACACTCGTTGTCGAATAGTTCGGCATTTATAATTTTGTTTATGATGCCGACTTTGACCGTTTCGACTAACTTCTTCCGCACCACAATTAGGGCAACAATTAATTTCTAATGTCATATCACGCTATGGCAAACACTTCTCTAATCATAACGTACTCTGATCCTTTCCTTCAGGGCACTACCGAGAAAACGTACTACAGTTGAACACTCTCTGGCTCCTATTGGTCATTGGCTTTCTTAACCGTGCTCGCTATATTTGACTGCGGAAAAATCTCTTCTCACTACGGCGAGTCCCTGTTGTTCATAATCTTCATGTCATTGCTCGAATGGATAAGGTTCGACCAATTACACCAGGCATAAAGTCGAACTCATGCACTGGCTAATTTCATAAAGTCTTTTTTTGTCCACTCCTAATACTGAACCGACGCCCTAGACTTGCTACTTGCTGAGAGTGGATGTTAATTACTTCACTTAATTCTTGACTGCCACAATTGAGGCAGATTTCCGGTGAGCTAATTTCGGTTCTGTCTACTCGTCCAAACCCTTTTCGGGTTTTTCCCTGATGACCTGGTTGTCCACCTGGTTTCTTTTTTTGGTCTGCTTCTGGTTTAACTGTTGGTTTCTCTGGTTTTTGGAGTAGATCCGTTGATGGGGGTTTTGATGAAGTCTGACTGCTGGTTCGACTTTTGCCCGTAGCAATGGCTAGTTTTTCTTGCAATTCTTCAATAATTTTTTGCAGCCCCAGTACCATTTCTACCAGTTTAGCTTGGCTCAACTGCTCGATTTCGGTTTTTTTCTGCTCTCTCGTGGGTGCGGGCTTTTTCATCCGTTTATTTTACCAGATGCCGCCACTTAAGTTTTTTTGACCTGAATCCTTACAAATGGCAGGGCTTTTTCCATAAGGCTTACAGGGCAGTTAAAAAACTGTCCGAAGTATTGGTGAATGAGTTTTTTTATTTAACCGCAGAGGGCGCAGAGGAAGAGAGGGGAAAGATTGGCAATTTCCCATTTACGTTAGAGTTTTTTGCCCACTATTACTACCCAAGATTGAGCTTCGCGGGGTAAGCCGGGGGGGCGATAGTAGCGATCGACAATTGCAAATCCTGTTTGTTCTAAACAAGGCGCTAAAGTATGATATTCCCATCCGGCTGTATAGCGTTTTCCCGTTGGTCTCTCGTCGTATCCCTCCCAATTTCCCCGGCACATTGACATGACAATTGCACCGCTAACAACTAAGGCTTTGTGCAAATTTTGCAGCACTTTTACCATCTCGTCCCTGGGAACGTGAATTAGGGAAGCATTGGCAAAAATACCGTCAAATTCTGCCTCTGGCAAGTCGAGATTCAGAAAAGATTGTTGCCAAACTTCGCATCCTGACAACTCTTTTGCTATTTCTACAAAAGCTGGAGTTGCATCTAAGCCTACAACTGTGTGTCCTTGGCTTTTGAAGGCTACTAAGTCTCGTCCCGGCCCGCATCCTATATCGAGAATTTTACCGGGATTGCGGGGCATAGCAGCGGTCAATGCGGATCGATTTTGGGATACGTCGTGATGCCAAGTTCCTTCTCGGAAAGATTCGGCAGTTAGCTGGTATTCTGCGATAGTAATTTCTTCGCGTTTGTCCACAATTTCCCCCTCTTGTATTATTTTAGATTTTAGATTTTAGATTTTAGATTGAAGAATGTAAACCGTAGAAACCGGGTTTCTGGCTACAATTTAAGAACTTACGGCTTACCCATTTGCTACCTCAGAAACCCGGTTTCTCTTGCCCATGTGTAAACGTGAAATAGAGATATTGGGTAGGAACACGGCACTGCCGTGTCCTACTCTATTTCATCTGATTGAAAACTGGTATAAGAGTTAAACAACCAGGGTTTTTTGTTCAGATTTGGTAACTGCTGAATCAACCTCTAAGAGAGAACCTTCGGGGGATTCGATCGCAAATCCCGCATCTTGAATCATGTCCCAATCTTGATGGGCAGCTTGTCCGGGAGTTGTCAGATAATCGCCAACAAAGATAGAATTAGCAGGGTAGAGTCCGAGAGGTTGCAGCGATCGCAAATGCACTTCTCGTCCCCCAGCAATCCGAATTTCTTGACTGGGAAGCAAAAATCGGAACAAACAGAGAATTCGCAAACATTGGCGGGGAGTTAACCTGTTCACATCTGCAAATGGTGTGCCGGGAATCGGAATGAAAAAGTTAACTGGCACGCTAGTAACGCCCAACTTGCGAAGCGAAAGCGCTAAATCGATCGCATCATCATCCGATTCGCCCATCCCCAAAATTCCGCCGGAACAAGTTGTGATTCCCGCTGCTTTTACGTGTTCGACGGTTTCCACCCGATCGCCAAAAGTGTGAGTGGTGCAAATGTCCGTGTGATATGATTCGGAAGTATTGAGATTGTGATTTACGCGATCGACTCCAGCTTTAGCCAGCCGGTGAGTTTGCTCCTCGCTCAACAATCCCAAACAAGCGCAAATTTTTAGGTTATAATTTGCCTTCACAGTCTCGACAGCATCCAAAACGCGATCGAAAGTAGATGCGTTAGGTTGGCGGCCCGAAATCACCAAACAAAACGTACCAGCTTTTAAATCTGCTGCGCGTTGGGCGGCATCCAGAATTTTCTCCTTAGCTAAAAGCGGATATTTCTCAATTTCCGCAGTCGAAATTTTTGACTGAGAACAATAATGGCAATCTTCAGGACAAAGGCCACTTTGAGCATTTAACAAATAGTGCAGCCTGACTCGGTTTCCCCAGTAGTGGCGGCGCACCCGATAAGCTGCGTTTAGTTGTTCCAGCAAAACCTCATCCGGTGCGCGCAATACGGCTAAAGATTGCTCGCGAGAGAGACATTTGCCCGCCAGCGCGTCGTCAGCCAAATCGTTCCAATTGGGTAAATTCATTACTAAAATTAAAGGGTTTACAGAGTATCCAAAACCTGACGAATCACCCGATAAATCGATTCTAGTTCATCAGGAGAAATGCAGTAGGGAGGCATCAAGTAAAGCGTATTTCCCAAGGGGCGGAGCAAAAACCCCGCTTCGAGAAATCTGGCTTTCAATACAGGAGCAATGTCATTAAAATAACCGGAAATGCTTTCCGTTTTCACATCCATTGCTACGATGGTGCCACAAGTCCGAATCCGTTCGAGTTTAGGATGATTTCTCAGCCATTGATTCAGGGATTTGTGGTGGAGTTTTTCCATCCCTTGATACACATTTGGGTTTTGCTCCAAAAGCTCCAAGGATGCTACACTCACCGCACAAGCTAAGGGATTTCCGGTGTAAGAATGACCGTGAAAAAAAGCTTTGTCCCATTCATCTCGCCAGAAAGCTTGATAAATATCCTCCGACGCCATTGTGACAGCAATTGGCAAACAGCCACCAGATAATCCTTTAGACAAACACAGGATATCCGGTGAAGTTGCAGATTTAACCGAGGCAAACAGTTTGCCCGTGCGCCCAAAACCCGTCATTACTTCATCGTAAATCAACAATACATTAAACTGGCGGGCAAGTTGTGCGATCGCCTGCAAAAACTCAGGGCGGCACATTCGCATCCCCCCAGAACCTTGCACCAAAGGTTCGATAAAAATTCCCGCATAGCCGCCCTGCTTTAACAAAAACTCCAATTTCTCTAAACTCGCGGCCTCCTTGCTTTCCACCTCCTCATCGCCGTCAAAAGTTGCCGGAAAAGGAACAACATCCCCAGCAAACATTAAAGGTGCAAAAGATTCCCACCACAGCGAACTTCTGCCAGCCGACATCGCGCCCACAGTATCGCCGTGATAACCTCCCTCAAAACTAATAAAGCTAGTGCGATTAGTTTCTCCGATATTTTGCCAATATTGAAATGCCATTTTCAGAGCAACTTCAACAGCAGTCGAGCCGTTATCAGAAAAGAAAATCCGCGTTAAAGAAGCAGGCGTATGAGTTAGCAATTTATTGGCAAGTTTCTCGGCAGGTTCGTGAGTAAACCCCGCAAAAATTACGTGTTCTAACTTTTGGGCTTGTTCGTAAAGAGCCTCAGCGAGAACCGGATGGCTGTGCCCGTGAACAGTCACCCACCAACTAGAAATGCAGTCGAGAATTTGCCGCCCGTCTGCTAATTCCAGCACCGCTCCTTTGCCGCGAATTACCTTCAGTGGCGGGGCAGCCGTTTTCATTTGCGTGAAGGGCTGCCAAATCGGTGAATTTGAAGAATTCTGTTCCTGATTCGCAGTCATTTTTGCCCCGATTACTAATATTAACCTGCCTTTTAATATAGCAATAATAACGACCTTATGAACTTTTTATTTTTGATTCTTTCTTCTTCTCTTCCTACGTGTCCTTAGCGTCTTCGCGGTTCGTTCAAAAAAAATCTAGTTTGGTGTCGAGGGCGGCTGCGCTGTAACGTCTGCCGCCATCTCACTTATTCCCGGGCGATGGTTAAAATTGTCAGTTACAATTTTCGACCTTTCAGCAAATAAGTTGTCATAGCTCCTTTGCCTTTAACATTAATTTTACCGCGCTTTTCCAACAAATACTTATCGCACAGCAATTCATAAGTTGAGTTGCTAACTTGAATTTTACCCGGAAGTCCCTGAGATTCCATGCGGCTTGCTGTATTCACAGCATCTCCCCACAAATCGTAAATAAACTTTTTAGTGCCGATGACACCTGCTACAACAGGCCCAGTATTAATGCCAATGCGGATATTGAGAGGTTTACCGCATTCGTCGCGGAATTTCATAATTTCTTGCTGCATTTCCAGGGCCATTTCGGCAATAGATTCGGCGTGATTTGTACAGGGAAGCGGCAAACCGCCTGCTACCATATAATTGTCGCCGATCGTCTTAATTTTTTCTAAGCCGTATTGTTCGCTTAAGCGATCGAAAGATGAAAATATTTTGTTAAGCAACTCGACTAATTCTTCAGGAGATGTGCGCGAAGATATTTCGGTAAAGCCCACAATATCAGCAAACAAAACCGTAACTTCGGCAAATCCGTCCGCAATATTTATCTGACCTTGTTTTAGGCGATCGGCAATCATTACTGGTAATATATTTAGTAATAAACGTTCCGACTTTTCTTGTTCGGCGCGCAATACTTCCTCAGCTTGTTTCCGCTGTGCAATTTCCTGGTATACTCGGTGAAACATTTGATTGAAGGCGACCATGAGTTCTCCCAACTCGTCATCCCGCTTGACAGACAGAGAGTAGAAATCAGGTTGTTCTCGATCTTTGCTCAAAGCGTCTCCAGCAGCGATCAAGTCATCGCGCAATCTCAAGATAGGTGAAATTACTGTCAGCCCTAAAAACAACATAGTCACAGAAGTGACAAAGGCTGATATAATGATGACTAGAACAGCAATCCGTCCGATAAATGCGTAGAGTTCCGGCTGGACTGTGGAAGCATCGTGGCGAACAATTAAGATGTAATCGCCTCCCAAATGTCGCTCCGTCCAAGCAATATCGTACCTCTTGCCATCGAAATTGTGATTGTGAACTATACGAGATTCTTTTAGTTGCTCTAAACTGATTTCTGGGGGTTCGCCAAGTGTATATATTAGTTCACCGTTAGCTTGGTAAATAGATAGTCCTAAGACTACTTGAGAATCCTTAGTAATATTTTTTACTTCTTCTTGCAATAAAGTGCGATCGGAAATATCTTGTTGGAGCACAAACTCTAGGGAATCAACAGTTGCCCGAGATACCTGTTCCAGTTGGCTTAAAAGTTCATTTTCTCGCCGAAAATAAGAGGGAACTAAAATAATTCCTTCTATGACAAGAATGCTAGCAAATACCCACAAAGCTATTTGCCTAGACAAGCGAGATTGGAAAAATTTCAAGAATGATAAAATTGACAAGGGCATAAAATTTACTATTTGGCAAATGGCTAATGTAGGACATAGGAAAAAAACCGGGTTTCTGGTAATCAATTTTGGGTTGTCAACGAAGCAACCGCGCAAAAACCGGGTTCTCACATCCCCTGTGTAATTCCTGTAATAGTCCGCCGTCAGCAGTCAGCAGCGACTAACTGTTAGTTCTTGGCTGCTTGCTGCTGACTAATGACTGATCGCTCTCGACTAACTAGCAGACCCCTTCATAATATAATAAACAAATTAAACCGAAACGGCGCTGACTAGCCTGCCTGCAAGCAGATAAGTATTCATATAGCCCTTGCCTTTGATGTGAATAATTCCTCTGTTTTCAAACAGATACTTATTTTGCAAGATATCGTAAGTTGATTGTGTGACTTGAATCGCGCCTGCAATCCCGTTAGGATGGAGGAAAGCTCAGACATACTTGCCATCGCTATCCCTACGCCGACACCAAATAAAATTGTCAAAGCAAGGAGAATTTGTTTGTAAACTAATTGGCTGATGGCAGCCCGACTGCGAGAAATCAATTGGCGCATGGTATCCTCAAGTCTGAGGTTTAATCTTTATTTCAATTTATGCACTACTAACATAACACTGCTTGTTCAGAGTGTTTTGCTGGCGTCCGGGGTAAAGCAAGACTCTCTGAGTGCAACCGAGGGTCAATCGATTTTAGATTTTAGATTTTAGATTTTAGATTTTAGATTAAAGAATTGAAGCATTGACCCCACGGATAAATTCGGGGGCAAGTTTCATCGGATACAGGTTTTTTATTTCTGGACAGATGAATCACGTGGCGGGTATCGTGGATGCTTTCGGTTAATTATTGTTTACCACGAGTGTTTGGCTTATCCGTAAAAATACGCATAACTATATAGCGGTTTTGTGTTGAGTGAAGTACAGATGATCGGGTAAGGACAGGGCAGTGGCTTGTCCCTACTTCACGCACTTTTTGCTCTATTTCAGTTAGGATAGCAATTGTAGTCTATGGTTGACGATCGTGAATTCTGACTCTACTGTCTCACCTACTAACAACGAAATTTTTCCGGGAGAAGTTTTCGTCAATACTGCAAATTTTGATACAGGCATTCGGCGACTTTTACCTAAGTATGACGAAATGCTGGATGTATTAGCCGACTGCATTGCTAACACAAACCACCGCATTTTAGAACTCGGCTGCGGTACGGGTGAACTCACTTTAAAAGTTCTCCAACGCTACCCGTCTGCGGAAATAGTGGCTGTCGATTACTCGCCGCGAATGCTTGATTTTGCCCGCGCCAAAATAGAGTATGCAGGATACGCAGCCCGGTGGACTGGCATAGAAATGGATTTTGGAGAATGGGCGAACAATCCAAATTTCTCAGGCTTGGGCGATAAATTCAATGCTTGCATTTCATCTCTGGCAATTCACCATCTTGAGGACGAAATGAAGTTAAAATTGTTTCAACGGATTCGCGAAAGTTTAAATGCTGGTGGCTGTTTTTGGAATGCCGATCCTCTTTTAGCAGAATCAGCAGCAATGAAAGATATTTATCAAGCGGCGCGAGAAGATTGGGCGCGAAATCAAGGGGAAACGTTAGCACAAATTCGGGCAAATGTGGGGACGAGTGTCTCTTACGGGTATTCTAATCCCGATCGCCTAGCTACACTTTCGGCACAGTTGGAAATGCTGGTAAAAGCTAGATTTGACACTGTTGCAGTGCCTTGGAAATACTACGGTATGGCAGTGTTTGGGGGATTTTTTCATTGAAAAAAGCAGTCCGGGAGGCAGAACTTCTATGTGTAGGGTGCGCCTGGACGCACCTTAATGCTTAAAGAAAGATTGCAGTTAGTATTTTATGTTACTAAGTTCGGCTTGAGAAAATATATAATACTCCCAGGATGGAGTAAACAAAATGACTGCAACTGCGATTCAAAGTATTGACTGGGATGCTTTTTCTTCGGAACTATCGGGAATTGAAATAATTAGCGATCGCGCGCAAGTTGTCAAGCTATCTCAAGACTACTATCACTTCAGTCCTGTTTTGCAACCTCTCTTAAGTGATAAAACAGGAGATTTAGTAGTTCGTCCCGCCAGCGAAGCCGATGTTTTGCGGATTGCTGCGGCCTGCGTCAAATTCAAAATTCCGCTAACTGTTAGAGGTGCAGGAACGGGCAATTACGGGCAGTGTATTCCCCTCAAGGGCGGCGTCATTTTAGATACCAGCAAAATGAACAGTATCCGCTGGATAAAACCGGGTTTAGCTTGCGTAGAACCAGGGGTGAAAATGTCGGTTTTCGACAAACAAGCGCGAGAAACTGGTTGGGAATTGCGGATGGTTCCCTCAACCTATCGCACCGCAACGATTGGGGGATTTATCGGCGGCGGTAGCGGGGGAATTGGTTCGATAACTTACGGGCAATTGCGCGATCGGGGAAATCTTCATGCCGTTCGAGTAGTTACAATGGAAGACGAGCCCCGCGTCATCGAATTGCGCGGCGATGAAGTGCAAAAAGTCAATCACGCTTACGGCACAAATGGGATTATTACTGAGTTAGAAATTCCCCTCGCCCCTGCTTATGCTTGGGCGGAAATCATCGTCGCTTTTGACGATTTTATGACATCGGCTAACTTCGGTCAAGCTTTGGGCGATGCTGACGGGATTATCAAAAAACTAATTTGTGTTTGTGCTTGGCCGATTCCTGCTTATTTTGCTGCTTTCCGCGAGGAGATTCCTGAAGGTAAGCACTGCGCTTTGTTAATGGTAGCTGAATCTTGTCTGGAACCGCTGCAAGATTTGGTGCGCGAATATGGCGGCACAATTTGCTATCAAAAAAACGCGCAAGCAGCGAGCAAAGGTGCAGCAATTGCTGAATTTACTTGGAATCATACAACTCTCCACGCACGCAGCGCTGACCCGTCTCTGACTTATTTGCAGACGCTTTTTCCCGCAGATAAAGGTTTGAAATTGATTGAGGAACTGTATAATTTTTATGGGGATGAGGTGATGATGCACTTGGAGTTTTTGCGGATGAATGGCAGGGCGATCGCTGCGGCTTTGCAAATAGTTCGCTACACTACGGAATCACGGCTCAATGAAATTATTCGCTATCATGAAGAGCAAGGCGCGCTGATTGCTAATCCTCACACTTATATATTGGAAGATGGAGGGATGAAAAGTATTAATGTGGAACAGTTGCAGTTTAAAGAGTTGGTCGATCCTTACGGTTTGCTTAATCCGGGTAAAATGCGGGCGTGGTTGGAACGGGATTAAGGGGGATGGTTTTTAGATCGTTCGGCGGTTGAAACCGCTGCTAGACAAACGAAGTCCGCCTTCGCGGACTAATAAATAAAGATTAAAACTTGGCGGTTGAAACCGCTGCTAGACAAACGAAGTCCGCCTTCGCGGACTAAGAAATCAATTTAAGGGACAGGGGCGGTAATTTCTGTAGGTGCGATCGCCCCTGGTGTAGGTACTGCTTGCTTTTCCAGTAGTAGGCGCTGTTTGTTCCGAAATTCGGCGGCCGCATCGTTCAAATTTTGGCGCTGTTCGCTATTAAATTCTTCCATGCTGCGACCGCCGCCCAATTTGGATCTGTGAATTAAATCAAATATTCCGCTTCCGCTGCTGCGGCCGGAAAAGGGGTCGGTATTGTCTTGAGTTTGAAAGTCTTGCAGCGGTTGGGCATTATTTAAACCGCTGGCTTGAGCGAAGCTTGCTTGAGGCGAGAACAGAGCACAGGATGCGATCGCGCTTGCAGCAATCCCAATCATCAATTTGCCGGATTTGGAAGTTTTGGGGTTCATAATTTATTAGTTGAATCTTCAAAAAAACAATTCTATCTAAACAATATTCTGACTTGTGACTAAATATTATATTACTTCGCTGGGGCTAAGGACAGGGCAATGCCTTTCGTCGTGTCAACTTAAGCTTTTAGTCCGCCAGTCCTCTCGCTTACCCAAGAGTCCGCCAGGGAATGAATTCCCTGTCTCATAGCGAAAGTCCTCTGAAAGAGGACTGAAGAAGTCATTAGTCCTATGCAAGAGGACTTTGGCTTGGAGGCTGTTGTTTCAACCCCTGACGGACTATCGGTTTTAGCTTAAGTTGACAGGACGAAAGGCATCCTAGAATTGACGGTGCAGGTGAAACGATCGCCCTAAGCAAACCGGCGCCGCAGCAGGGGTTGAATGCTCAGCAGCGCCACCAAATCAAACGCCAGCAGCACTAATAGCGCTCCTCCAAAGGTGACAGTACCCCAAGGAGCCTGCATCACGACACTCGCTAGCGACCAATCGCTGTGCAGGTACAGGTAGCGGATGGGTTCGATCGCATAACTCAGAGGATTGAGAGTCACCACAACTTGCAGCCACTCTGGCATAAATGACAGCGGCGCGAGGGCTGTGCTGGCAAATAACAGCGGCAGGTTAGTAACAAAAATTACCGCTATTAATTCTACGTGACCGGGAAGAGCGAAGGCTAAACCCAGACTCAAGCCGGTGACGCCCAAAACTAATAGCAGGACTATTAGGGCGATCGCCCCTAGTCCGGCAATTCCGGGGAATCCCGCGCCCAAAAACGCGCCTGCTGTAACGATTGTGCCGGTTTGGATAAAGCTGAGGGTGACGATAAAAATAGCCGAAGCCAGGACGATCGAAAATCTCGAAGCCAACGGCGCGACTAACAAGCGGTTGAGAAATCCGAACTCGCGATCGAACATAATCGGCAAACCAGCATTCAGCGCCCCGGCAAATGCTGTAAAAACGATTACACCAGCGCCGAGAAATTGTCCGTAATTCTGGCTTTCGCCGAACAAGCCTGCGGGTGCATTTTCAAACAGAGCTCCGAACAAAACCAACCACATCAGGGGCTGAATAATGCCTGCAACTAGCGTCGAGGGGCGGCGCTGCAATTGAATAAACAGGCGCTTGGTTAAGGCGAGTGTTTCTTGGATGAAGTCGCCCAGCAGGGAAGTGGAAGTGTCAGCGGAGGCTGTGGAGAGTGGCCGCTGCGGGTTGAGGTTGTTGGGGGATGTAACAGTACCGCTCATAATTGCTTGTTGATTAAATCTCACTATCTTTACAGTAGCAAGTCTGGAGGTATTGGTGGTGTTGGGCGGGCGATCGCTCTAAAATTGAGAATAAGCTCATCAAATATGCTAAATAAAAACTTGATTTACTAGGAGGATAAAGCTATGTCATCAAGGGCGATCGCCACTTTGGTCGAAATTATGGAATCTCTGCCGGAAACTCTGCAAGATAGAGTTGTTGAACACCTGCGAGAATACATTCTGAAATCAAATATTACTGTTCCTGTCAACCCCGACGGTAAGTTAGAAATTCCCGCTGAGATTGAAGCTCAACTGAAGCCTGGGGATCGATATGCAGTTACAGTGACAGGGGATAGTATTGTTTTTCAGAAAGTAGCAGGTTTCGACTGGGAGGAACTGCGGCGGCGTAGAGAGTCTTTGCAACCCGATCCTAATCCCCTGACAAAGGTAACAGGTTTTGACTGGGAGGAATGGGAACGGCGAATAGAAGCAGCGAGTCCAGATCCTGATGAGTTAACAATGGAAGAAATTTGCGAACTTGTGCGGGAAGTGCGTCGCGAGAAACGTTCTGAAATAGAGTCGCACCAATGAAAATTGTAGTGGATACTAATATCTTTGTGTCCGGCTGGCTGTGGGGAGGTATCCCAGCTCGTTTATTCAGATTAGCTCGAACTCGTCAACTCATAATTTGTGCTTCTGAACCAATACTAGCAGAATTAGAGAATACTTTGAACAAACAAAAACTCCAGGCGAGATTACAGTCTTTGAGTTTTACCGTTAATGGTTTAATGAGCGGAACACGAGAGTTAGTGGAGATTTATCCGATTTCCACTATCAACGTCCCTGAGTTACGAGATGCTAATGACAATATGATTTTAGGAAGTGCGATGGCTGCTGGTGCCGATGCAATTGTTACGGGCGATCTTGATTTGTTAGTGTTGCAGGAATATGAGGGGATTCCTATTGTTACAGCTAGGGAGTTTTTGGAGCGCTATTTTCCAGAAAATTAGGAGGCGATCGCTCTTGCTGTGACAGTGCTATCCTAGATAAAAGAGCGATCGGAATAGGGAGGAAAAAATCTTGTCAACTATCACCGATATAGGAACTTTAATTAGCCGTCAGCCTGACATACATGGTGGCTGTCCAATTATTGCCGGAACGGGTGTTACAGTCCGGCGCATTGCTATTTGGTACAAGCAAAGTTTGAGTGCAGAAGAAATTGCCGATCGCATCGGGCATTTAACTCTCACCCAAGTTTATGCAGCTTTGACTTATTATCATGCTAACCGAGAGGAAATTGATGCTGATATTGCAGCGGAAGAAGCAGAAGCCGATCGAATAGAAGCCTTGATTTGCGATCGTCAGATTCCAAAGCAGCCGACAGATATAGCTTTAGAAATACCAACAATAGCCAACTCTCCCAGCCGCCGAGAATTTATGCAATTGCCGCTAGAAGAGAGGCGAAAGATTCTAGCAAAACAAGCTGAGGTAATGTTGCAACATTATCAGGAAGATAGAGAATGGCAAGAATTAGAAGCAGGAGATTTAATTGACTACTAACTCTCTTTTTCCTAAACGAGGTGATATTTGGTTTGCTAATTTTGACCCAACTGTGGGAGCAGAAATCAAAAAAGTCCGTCCGTCTGTAGTGGTAAGTTCTGATAGTGTTGGCAAGTTACCACTGAAATTGGCTGCACCTATCACAGATTGGAAAGAATATTATGCTGGTAATATCTGGCACATTAAGATTGACCCAGATATTGCTAATGGTTTAACGAAAGTTTCGGCAGTGGACCTGTTGCAATTACGGGGTATGGATGTACAAAGATTCATTCGTAAAATAGGAGAACTTTCGACTACTGATATGGAGGAAATTGCCAGGGCGATCGCGGCTGTAGTAGAGTATCAGTAGTTACTGATTAAGGGCGATCGCACTTAGTTTAGGTAAGGGCGATCGCTCTTCACTGCGGTAGAGGGATAGAATCGGCGATCGATAACTGAAAATTTGACTAAAGAAAGGCGAAGCTGCTTTGCAAAATCGCCTTCTTCCCCTAATTTTTGTCCGTACCTTTTAGGCAACGCAGATTGTGGATATTGAGTCTAGAATGTCCGGTAGCTATCGTAACAAGAACGTCCTCCATCGCCCACCCAAGTACCCTTGCCCGGATGCTTATTTTCACAAACCTCATTGAGATGATGAGGCTCAGTTTTCCAATCAGGGTCATTGATGGTTCGATTTAGTGTAACGCTTCCATTCGGCACTGGTCCCTGCATTCCGCCTTGTACACCGAATTGAGTTTGTCCAGTAGATGCCCGTCTCAAACACAAAACACGGTCACTCTCAGGCTCGATGCGAAAAGATGTATTTTGATCATACGTCCTTTTACAAAAGCGCTCTGCATCCGACGGGTTTATATCAGAAATTTTGTAGGTAACTCGTCTTTGTCCTGGTAGTAGTGGTAAGTCTTCTGGTCTTATTTGAGCGAAAGCAGCTTCACCGATCGCGCTAGTTGCTACTAACGCGCAGACTGCTGAAGACATTAGTGTATTTAGCCAAGATGTTCTGAACATATTTTTCACGTTTGATTTGCTAATAATGGCATTTGGCGTTTTAAGCCTCTACCTAAAGTTAGGTATTTCCTTAAAAGGCTTGTAGAAAATTATATTAATATTTTTTATTATTGCCTACTATAAAAAGTATCTTTGGGTATTCATTTTAAAACCTTTTTTGTTAGGATAAAAATATTTTAAGTAGCGATGTGGTAGTAAAAAGTAGTAAAAAGTAGGAAAAAGTGGGATAATGGCTACAACATTAACATCTGCATGACCTATGGACGTTCAAGAAGTATTGAAATTAGCGGATGAACTAGCGGTGGACAAAACAGGAAAATATTTGGATGACATTCAAAAAGATACGCTCCGAGGTATTTGGGAACGCAAGAAATACTTGGAGATAGCAAAAGCTTCCAACTGTAGCGAGACTCACATTAAAAAAGTAGCTTCCAAGTTATTCAGACTATTCAGAGACAGACTAACTGATAAAAAACTTAAAAAAACTAACTTTCGAGCAACAATGGAAAGGTATGAAATTTCTCAATCCTCTAATTTCGTAAACTTTAATATTGTACAAAAAAGTAACATCAATAACTTCTGTACAGAAACCTCACACCCTCCAAAAACTCCACAACACTCACCCCCAACACAAACCTCGAATCAAGACGACACCCAACAAAAACCGCGACTTGATTTAAGAGATGCACCGGAGATCAGAACATTCTACGATCGCCCCAACTCACCCCTCACCGCCCTCGAAAACTCGATCGCACACCAAAACTGCCGCCTCCTCACCATCACAGGCATGGCAGGCACCGGCAAAAGTGCGATCGCCCGTAACCTCATCCCCCAAATTCAAACTCAATTCGATCGCATCATCTGGCGCAGTCTCCGCACCTCCCCACCCCTTGAAACAACCCTCAAAACCCTCATTCAATTTCTCTCAAATCAACACCCCCCCAACCCCCCCTTACCAAGGGGGGGTGAAGAGGGGGTTTTCCCCGCCAACCCCGATGCTCAATTGTCAATCCTAATAGAAACATTGCGCGAAAATCGCTGTCTCATCCTCCTCGATGACGTGCAGCAAATTCTCAGTAGCGGGCAACTTGCAGGACATTATAAACCCGGATATGAAAACTACGGAACCTTATTTAAACTTATCGGCGAAATTCCCCACAATAGCTGCTTAATTCTCAATAGTTGGGAACCACCCTCAGACATCCTCACATTCACCGACGATAATTCAGCAGTACGTTTATTGCAGTTAACCGGTTTAGGTGAAGCCGCAACAGAAATTCTTAGAGAAAAAGGTTTATTGGATGAAGAAACCTGGCCTGAATTGATTAACCTTTATCAAAGTAATCCCCTATGGTTAAAATTAGTCGCTCAAACCATTAACAACTTATTTAGCGGTAGAGTATCTCAATATTTAAGTTATCAACCAGTCTTTTTAGGTGACGAATTGACACCGATATTGCAGCAGCACTATCAGCGGTTGTCGGGAATAGAAAAACAGGCGATTTCGCAACTTAGTAATGAAATAGAACCAGTTTCCTTTCCCCAATTCATGGCAAAATGTCAAGGTTCGCAGCGCGAATTATGTCAAGCAATTCAATCTTTAGACCGACGGGGAATGATCGAAAAATTGAGCGGTGAAACTGAAACTGTTTTCACGATTGCACCTGTGTTAAAACAGTATGTTAAAATGGTGGCAGAATAGTCTTAAATATCTCGCTAAATGAGATAAGACCACGATCGCAACTCCTACCCAACCTAAAATAATGCTCACTTTCGATCGATTCATCAAGCAACTTCCAGATGAAGACGGACGCTATGAACTGGTTAATGGAGAAATTGTCAAAATCTTACCAACAATCAGACTCCACGAAAATGTAGCTGATTTTATTGAAAATACGTTCTACGACGAAGTAAAACGACTCAACCTTAATTACAGAATATCTGGTAGAATTGTAGTCAGGACATTAACCGCAGATCGTAAAGAACAAGGCCGCCATCCTGATGTGACAGTAGTAGACAAAACCCTCTGGGAATCGCAGCCCTTCGCCTATTCAGCACTAACTGAACCTCCACAATTAGCAGTAGAAGTTGTCTCGACAAATTGGGAAGATGATTATATCGACAAGCTGGATGAATATCAGCGGCTGGGAATTTCTGAATACTGGATTGTCGATTATTTAGCTTTGGGAAGCAGAAACTATTTGGGAAACCCGAAAGAACCGACTGTTTTTGTTTATCTGCTTGATGAAAATGAAGTTTATCAAATGACTGCTTTCCGAGGGAGCGATCGCATTATATCCCGAACTTTCCCAGAATTAGCATTGACAGCAGAGCAAGTATTGGATGTATGATATTAAATCCAGCTTAAATATCGGTTTATCTCTTAGTCTGCGAAGGCAGACTTCGTTTGTGTAGACGCGGTTTCAACCGCCGAAATACTCAAGATTTTTTGGGCTAACAAGCGCGATCGCACAACGCTCAGATCCGGTTGAATATCCAACAAACGCTGACGCACGGAATCGGCTAATTGCTCGCGATAATTGAGATAAGCTTCTACTGCTTCTTGGTGTCGGAGATAATAGCCGATCGCACTATAGACATCAGACAATGACACAGTTGAATAACGCTGCACAATAGATTCCGGCGACGCACCATCCTGAAAAGCTCGAATCACCAATTCCAGCAAAACTCTTGAGTTTCCCACCCGAATAGCACCTGTTGCATCTTCTCGGAAAGGAGGCGCTTCAACTTCCAAAACAAGATTCATTTATTAATATCCCCCAAAATCACTATAGTATTTTTTCGATTCACTCTTAACATTATAGCTAACTTATCTCGCTTGTCTGCGAAGGCAGACTTCGTGTGTGCAGATGCGATTGAAACCGCCGGAATACTGGTTTATGAACAGGCATCTTGCCTGTTCCACAAGAAAATTCACTCTTTGTGGAACAGGCATCTTGCCTGTTTCTGACGAACTTTTCCCTTCCCTCAAACTACGATCGCATCGCCTGTTTTTGCTCCGCCTTCAAATCGCGGTTGCTAGCAGCAGCCAACTCCGCATCCAACAGCGTCTTACCAGTCGCAGCCAAATACACATCATCCAAACTCGGCCGAGATTGAGCAATCCCAAAAGTAGGCAATCCCGCATCTTTCAAAGCTTGCTGAATAGTCACCAGCGCATCGCTTTGCGGTGTTACTACTAAATTGAGAGAATTTCCTTGAGCCGTATTGACAATTACTTCCTGCACGAAAGGCAAAGATTGCATCAGAGTTTTAGCTTTTTCGGCTTCTTCCATCGGCGAAAACTCCCGAATCCGCAAAGTCACCCGATCGCCCCCAACCCGATTTTTCAACTCCTCCGGCGTACCCTCAGCAATTACTGTACCCTTGTCAATAATCGCCACGCGATCGGCCAAAGCATCAACTTCTTCGAGATAATGGCTGGTAATCAAAACCGTCGTACCTTCCTCCCGCAAGCGCCGCAGGAAATCCCACACCACCACCCGGCTTTCAATATCGAGCCCGACAGTCGGTTCGTCTAACACCAAAACATCCGGCTGGTGAAGCAACCCAGCAGCTAAGTCAAGGCGTTTGCGGATACCGCCGGAATAAGTACCCGTCTTTTTATTTTCCCACTCCTCCAAACCGAGGAGTTTCACCATTTCGTCAATCCGCCCTTTAATCGTATTGCGCGGCAAATGGTAAAGCGCTGCTTGCAGTTGCAGGAGTTCCCGCCCCGTCAGCACCTTATCAAGAGCAACTTCTTGGGCGACATAGCCTAGTCTTTGTCTGGCAATTCTCGGCTGACTGACAGCAGAAATGCCAGACACTTCAATGCGTCCGCTATCGGGCGCACTCAAAGTACAAAGTACCCGCAGGGTTGTGGTTTTGCCTGCGCCGTTGGGGCCTAGCAAACCAAATATTTCCCCCGGTTCTACCTTGAAGGAAACATCTTTAACGGCTTCTACAGTGCCGTAGCGTTTCTGAAGATTTTCAATTAAAACGGCGGGAGCCATATATTTTGGGGATGAACTGGTTGTTAATATTTTGACACTTCTGAGCTCAAATTGCCGGAATGGTCGATCGACCTATACGACTCGGTGTGCTTGTAACGATCGCACAATCCTCCTCAACCGGAAACTGCTTATAGTTTTGATTTTTAATATCCGTTTAAAAAATCTCAGCTTTATAGCGGTTCCCAACCCTGATATTCATCAGTTTTCCCACTATTTAATCTCCCATCTCAAATCATGTCCGGTCAATTAACCATGATTCCTGTAGGGGCCCGTGAGCCAAGATATTGAATAGAAACGGGAAAATCTGTAAACCCGCCCTGGCCTTTAATCGCGGTCAATCGATCGGACATGATATCAAATCCAAAAAATTATGAGTTTTGAGTTAATTCTAACTTTGCAGTTAACAACTCAAAACTCACAATTGTTCAACAAGTAGAGATGCACCCGAAACCTGTTATTTTATAATTATCTCTACCTATAGGCTGATGTGTAGCGAGATTTTGATAATTAACACACTGGTCAAACACATCACACTTTCGAGCCAACTATTAAACACAAAAAACTTCCCGAATTGGCAAGTTCTCCTTGTAACGAGTTCCCAAAAAATGTAACTGTAGGCTCGTGAGCTCAATCCCGATAGTTATCAGTCATCACCAATTCTTTAATCGAAAATCGAAAATCGACAATCGAAAATGGTATTAACTCCTTTACAGAGAGTGGTTGCCAGGTCTTTAATCGACAATTTTTACCCAACCGCGGCGAACGTTGTACAGCAGTCGGTTGATGATGGCATACTCATCTTCATTCAATGTTCTTTCTAAGAGTGCCGATCTGAGCTGTCTCCGGTCGTGGCGAGTCACGACACTGGAGAACATGACCTGACCAAATAACTCTTCGAGTGTCATTTGGGATACTGACATGATAAACCTCCTACTTGATTGAGACAGATAAAATTTTAACAGGCTTGTTGTATTTGTATTATGCACTCTGGGAGCGACTTCAAAGGCGATCGAAAACATTGACACAGTGTGATTTTTTGGTTAAAAATCTGTGACCGAGACTTGGATCGGCAGTGACTTGGATCTCTTAAATTGGTGATGCTTGTCACTAAAGTCAGAGGGAAAAAGTCAGAAGTCAGAAGGAAGAGGGAAAAAGACCATCAAGCCCGATCGCCCTCAAAAAATCTCCATCCCGTCCTCATGGCTTCTCAACCTCATTTTTCCATCTTCCAATTTTCCAGCTAATTGAGGCATCGGTCAATAGTCGCCACAACCGACTCGGCCAACTCTTTGAGCGCGTAACCCCCCTCCAAACCAAAGGCGATGCGGCGGGTGATTTGCAAGCAGTATCCGGTGAAAGTACCGTAATCTGACGGCGCCAGAGTCATACTCGCCAGTGGATCGGACGCAGTAGCGTCATAACCAGCGCTGACAATCAACAAATCCGGTTCAAATTTGGACAAAAAAGGCACGACAAGAGATTCAAAGGCGCTCAGGTATTCAGCAATGCCACTGCCAGGATAGAGGGGAATGTTCAGCACGTTGTCGTAGGCACCTCGCTCCTCGGCATCTCCCGTTCCCGGATAGCAAGGAGATTGATGCAGGGAACAGTAGCCAATTTGCCGGCAGCTTTCCACCAAAGATTGAGTGCCGTTGCCGTGGTGCACGTCCCAGTCAAGGACGGCGACGCGGTTGATTCCCGGCTGTTCCAGGGCGTAGTGAGCGGCGATCGCAGCATTGGAAAACAAGCAAAAACCCATCGCGCGGGCGTTTTCAGCGTGGTGTCCCGGCGGCCTGGCCAGCACAAAAGCCGGTTCCCCCGCAACCACCACTCGATCGACCCCATCGAGCCAAGCACTCGTCGCCAGCAGCGCTACGTCGTAACTTTCAGCAGAAATCGGCGTATCACCGTCGAGGTAGCCGCCTCCCCGATGAGCCAAATGTTCGATTTCTTTGATGTATCTTTGCGAGTGAACTTTTTTGATAGCCGATAACAGTTGTTGTTCGCGCTGCGCCACTGGGGTGGGCAGTTGCCACTCAATTTGATCCGCCCAAGGAGCAGCTTTCAGAGCGTTGACGATCGCCGTTAAACGTTCTGGTCGCTCTGGGTGAAGCATTCCAGTCTTGTGCAGCAAGAAATCTTCGGAGTAGATGACGGGTAGCATCGGCTGATTTTAGATTTTAGATTTTAGATTTTAGATTTTTAGTTAGCTTTAAGAAGGCCTTCGGTTTTGTGAAATTAAAATTTCGATCGAGTAACCATTTTAATTTCTTAGATGGCCGTCAAAAAAACTCACGAAAGCATGAAACCCGATCGCCTAAAAAAACCTTTTTAGCTTTTGCCAACTGCTGACAAAATCACCAACTGACAAATTATCAATTGTGCTGGTTTCGTCCCTTAATTTTTCTGGCAACTTTCCCATAAATTCCAAGGCAAATTGTGATATAATTTCAGGAGTAATTGGCAATATTTGGCAGCTCTACTGAATCCAAACCGATTTTATCGCATTTTTGAGATTTATAGCCGTCAAATTTAAATTTTTAACGGAGTTTTTCAACCTATGAGCACCTCTGAGTCGCGGATAATCCCGACGGATCTGGGTAATGAGATGTCCCGATCGTACTTGGAATACGCCATGAGCGTAATAGTCGGTCGGGCGCTACCAGATGCCAGGGACGGTCTCAAGCCCGTTCACCGACGCATTCTCTACGCCATGAACGAATTGGGCTTGACTCCCGATCGACCTTTCCGCAAATGCGCCCGCGTCGTGGGGGAGGTGCTGGGCAAGTATCACCCGCACGGAGATACAGCGGTTTACGACGCCCTGGTGCGGATGGCTCAGGATTTCTCCATGCGGGAACGCCTGATCAACGGCCACGGCAACTTCGGCTCCGTTGACAACGACCCGCCCGCTGCCATGCGGTACACCGAATGTCGCCTCACAGCCTTGACTAGCGACTCCATGCTGCGCGACATCGACTCGGAAACAGTTGATTTCGGCGACAACTTCGACGGTTCCCAGCAAGAACCCCTTGTACTCCCGGCACGCATCCCCCAAATTTTGCTCAACGGTTCCTCCGGGATTGCTGTAGGGATGGCCACCAACATTCCGCCCCACAATTTAGGCGAAATAATTGACGGTTTAGTAGCACTAATTCACAATCCAGCAATTACTGACCTGGAATTGATGCAGTACATCCCCGGCCCGGACTTTCCCACCGGAGGGCAAATTCTGGGTAGAGGCGGCATTCGCGATGCTTACACCACCGGGCGCGGTTCGATTACAATGCGCGGAGTCGCCGGCATTGAAACCATCGAACATCCCGGCCGCCCCGACAAAGAAGCAATTATTATCACCGAATTGCCTTACCAAACAAACAAGGCAGCCCTAATTGAGAAAATTGCCGAACTTGTCAACGACAAAAGATTAGATGGTATTTCCGACATTCGCGACGAAAGCGATAGAGACGGAATGCGGATCGTGATCGAACTCAAGCGCGACGCCTATCCCCGCGTCGTCCTCAACAACCTCTATAAACAAACACCCCTCCAAGCCAACTTTGGAGCCAATATGTTAGCGCTAGTAAATGGGGAACCCCAACTACTTACGCTCTCCCAATTCCTCAATGTCTTCCTAGACTTCCGCATTGAGACAATTACTCGCCGGACTCAATACGAGCTCCGCAAAGCAGAAGAACGCGACCACCTTCTGCAAGGCTTATTAATTGCCCTAGACAACTTAGATGCAATTATTCACCTAATTCGCGCCGCAGCCGACTCCGCAGCAGCGAAACAAGAATTGATGGATAATTACGGTCTTTCGGAACAGCAATCAGACGCAATTCTGCAAATGCAGTTACGGCGTTTGACAGCATTAGAAGCGCAAAAGATCCAGCAAGAACACGAAGAACTGCGAACTAAAATCGCCGATTTGGAAGATATCTTAGCGCGTCGGGAGCGCATCTTAGAAATCGCCGAATTTGAAGCAGTCGAAATCCAAACCAAAATCGCCACTCCTAGGCGCAGCGTCATCGAACACGCCGAAGGAGAAATCGATGAAAGAGATTTAATTGCCAACGAACAAGCAATTATTCTGATCACCGAGCAAGGCTACATCAAGCGGATGCCAGTCAGCACTTTCGAGGCCCAAAGTCGCGCTACTCGCGGCAAAGCAGGCGCGAAAATGAAAGAAGACGATGGAGTAGAACATTTCCTTTCCTGCTGCGATCACGATAGCGTTTTGTTCTTCAGCGACAGGGGCGTAGTTTACTCTGTCAAAGCTTATCAAATCCCCGTCTGTTCCCGGACAGCCCGCGGCACTCCCGTGGTGCAACTGCTGCCGATTCCTATAGAAGAAAAAATCACTTCTATGGTTTCAGTCACAGAATTCACCAGCGAAGAATACTTGGTAATGTTGACTCGCGGCGGCTACATCAAGAAAACCGCACTTTCAGCTTTTGGCAACATCCGCACTAATGGATTAATCGCCATTTCTCTAGAAGAAGGCGACCAACTGCGCTGGGTGCGGAGAGCAAAAGTTGGTGACAGCATCATCATCGGTACGCGCCAAGGCATGGCAATTCATTTCCGCACTAATCACGAACAGTTGCGCCCAGTCGGCCGCGCGACGCGGGGTGTAAAATCAATGAAATTGCGATCGGGCGATGAGTTGATTAGCATGGACATTTTGCCCAGTTCAATAGTTGCCGAAATTGCTGAATTGGAAACTGAAGACTCCGAATTTGAGGGAGCTAATATTGCTCAATTAGAAACGGACGAAGCGGAATTTGAAGGGGCAGAAAGTGCTGAATTGGAAACGGAAGATGAAGAATTAGAATTGCAAGCAGAGGAAATTGAAGGCGAAGAGGTTGAAGAAATTTCGACAGTTAGCAGCGAAGTTCCTTCGGTGTTGGTAATCACCACCAACGGCTACGGCAAGCGGGTTCCTGTTTCTCAATTCCGCCTACAAAGACGGGCAGGCAAAGGATTGACGGCTACTAAATTTAAGTCGAAAAAGGGTAAGGATCAGGTAGCAGCCCTGCGAATTGTCAACGAAGATGACGAATTGATGATCATTACCAACCGAGGTATTATTATCCGTCAGGCGGTGAGTGCAATTTCTACTCAATCGCGCACAGCAACGGGTGTGCGGGTGCAGCGGTTAGATGAGGATGATTCGATCGTAGCTGTGGCTTTAGTGCCGGCTGCTGGTGAAGAATCGGCGGAAGAATCGGAATCTGAGGAAGTGGCAGAATAGTCCTAGGTTAATAGTTTGTAAGGTGCGCGCTGCGTACCTTACTGCTGAATGGTAAAAATGCGATCGTCCATACTCTGAAGTTTTCCCTCAAAAGTCAAAGATTTTTTCCGGTGAGGTAATGATGAGTCAACTCCAAACCTCAACTACTAACCGATACCTGGATTACAGCGACTTGGGATGAATATATAGAAATTATTAAACAGCCGGAGTACGATCGAGCAAAATCCTACTACTACAACGGACTATTGAGGATTGAAATGGCAGCCGTCGGGCCAGATCATGCTGATGACAACGGAGTTATCGTCATCTTAATCAATTTATTGGGCATTGCTAAAGGTATAAAAATGAGACTGCTGGTCAACTGTAGCTACGCCAAAACAGGTGTCAGAGGCGCTCAACCTGATGCTTCTTAGGAATGAGAATTAAATAACTTCCACTCTTGAAAGTGGGATGGGCGTCCCGCCCGTCCTTTT
>NZ_JAUBUC010000057.1:0-43903 GCF_036705285.1 Microcoleus sp. B4-C1
TATCATTATTATTCAATTATATTTCTACATAAAGGGGTATTGACAAAATCTACTCCGTTCTAACTTGTTACCAATGGCCCGACCGGGATATTAGGGTTAATCGATCGGACATGATATGAGATATTGCACCATTCTCAATAATCCTTTTTTGGGCGGGCTAGAAGCCCAACCCCTACTCCCCACAAGAAAATCTACTCTTTGTGGAACAGGCATCTTGCCTGTTCATAAAAGGCTAATTGAGAATGGTACAACATATAAAAGAATAAACCAGTTTCTGTCACCCCTTGACACAAACAACCTGCTTCAAAGTCGCCACAACTTCCACCAAATCCGACTGCTGACTCATCACCTCATCAATGGACTTGTAAGCCCCCGGAATTTCATCTAAAAATTGCTCATCTTTCCGGCACTCAACCCCCTCAGTCTGCCGCACCAAATCATCGAGAGTGAATACATTTTTAGCTTGAGTTCGAGACATCAACCGCCCCGCACCGTGACTGCAACTACAGTAACTTTCCGCATTACCCTTCCCTTTAACAATGAAAGATTTCGCCCCCATCGAACCCGGAATAATCCCGTAATCCTCAACATCCGCGCGCACAGCACCCTTGCGAGTAACATACACATCTTCGCCAAAATGCACCTCTTTTTCCGCGTAATTGTGGTGGCAATTCACCTCTAATAACGGCTTAACAGATTTGCCGCCCGCGACGTGCTTTTCGACAATTCGCTTAAACCGATTCATCATTACATCGCGATTAAAACGAGCATAATCTTGTGCCCACTGCAAATCGTGCCAGTAAGCCGCAAACTCCCGCGTACCCGCTACAAAATAAGCCAAATCTTTGTCAGCCAGATTAATTTCTGCCAGTTTAGCTAAATCTTTAGCCGTCTCAATGTGCTGCTGTGCGAGCAAATTTCCAATGCCGCGAGAACCGGAATGCAGCATCAGCCAAACAAAGTTTTCAGTATCAACGCAAACCTCAATAAAATGATTGCCGCCGCCGAGGGAACCCATTTGTTTTAAGGCTTTATTGTCTTGGTGCTGCACACCTTGATGAAGTTCCTTAAACTCCCCCCATCCTTGCCAGTTGGTGACAGTTGTTTCTACTTCTTTATTTTCTGAAAATCCCACAGGAATCGCCGCTTCGATATCGAGGCGAATTTGTTTGAGTTTGCCTTCTAATTTGTTGGCGGTGAAAGGCATTTTAATGGCAGCCATCCCGCAACCCAGATCAACGCCCACAGCAGCCGGAATAATCGCTTCTTTTGTGGCAATTACTGAACCGACTAAAGCACCTTTTCCTAAATGTACATCCGGCATTAGTGCGACGTGTTTGAATACAAATGGTAAAGATGCTACATTGGCGGTCATCTTGGTTTCTTTTTCGCCCAGGGCGTGATTTGCCCAAGATAATACTGGTTTTGGGGCTGATATGTCTAATTTTTCGTAGGGCATTTTTGTTTAAGTTTGTTTTGCCAGGTTGTTATGTAGTATTATTGTAACATAAACAGTTGCGGATGTCAAAACACTAATTCTCGTAGGGTGCGTCAGTCGGGAATTTCTTTGGGGAGTCATAGAGTGTTTACTGACGCACCTTACCCACTAATTCTTGCCGCGTCAACTTCACATCAAATGCAGCACCGATATTGTTGGTAAGTCCGACAGTCCGACAGGGAATGAATTCCCTGTCTCATAGCAAAAGTCCTCTCAAAGAGGACTAAAATCGATCGCACTTCCCGTCAAAATCTACAGTCGGTTTTAACCGACACTCCGACAGGGAATGAATTCCCTGTCTCATAGCGAAAGTCCTCGCTCAAGAGGACTAAAATCCCTCGCACTTCCCGTCAAAATCTACAGTTGGTTTTAACTGACAGTCCGACAGGGAATGAATTCCCTGTCTCATAGCGAAAGTCCTCGCTCAAGAGGACTGAAATAGATCGCACTTCCCGTCAAAATCTACAGTCGGTTTTAACCGACTTTCGCTATGAGGCAGGGGTTTCAACCCCTGTCGGACTGCGGGAAAGCGAGTCAAAAGCTAACACGGCACAAGAAGCGTTTTGTATTAAAAATCCTTAAGAAATGCCTAAAGATTGAATGAATAATTTACTGTAGGGTGCGGATTGTTGTACCTTCGTCAAGGAACCAAACAGCTCTTTTCCCCCGAAGATAACTAATGTCTTCTGTTTAGAGTCAGGTTTTTGACTCGGCAGTTGTGAGTGAACGGAAAGAATCCTATCTGAATCAAATCTATAAAAACAGTCCAAGTCGCTGCAAAGCCCTTCTTCAACATCCTTGAGATTAGGGTAAAGTTCTTCAGAAGGACGGGGTTCATGACCGCTTAAAATCAGTTCATCTGATATCTCCATTTTTTCAAGATCGATTTGATACATTATCCCTTCATTAGTATTAATCAGAATGCGATTGTCTGATAGGTAACATATACAATACCCAAAACCATCATCCGAATCAGGCCAAGGCCATTTGCATTGACCGAGGAGATTGCAGTCAGGAAAACTGAACCGACTGAGTTCTCTCTCAGAATCATCTAGTACCAAAAATTCGCTACCTGCGGGGTGAAATACTGGAGGACTTGTGTCCGCCAAACACGCAACCTCTACGGCATGAATTTTGATACCATCATCATAAAGCCAGTAGACTTGCTGTCCGTCCTGACCGGCAGCAGCCCAAAGAGCTAAAATTTGATTTTCCGGGTGCGGGTGAAACGAGAAGGAACTCCATCCAAAAGGGTCTTTGAGCAAAAGTTTTCGCTGGATTTGCCATGAATTGGTATCGCGAATTTGAATTTCGACTTCTTGAGCTTCAATTAATTTCATGCACCAAAAACGCAAGCCGTCTGCATCAAACCAGCAATCCTGAAATCCATTCTCGTTATAATACTTAACAGGAGGGTTAGGTAGCTGTTGTTCAAAAACTAGCTGGTTTTCTGCTGTCATAATTGCTAAATGATTGCCATTGGCCATAATTGCTGCCAGTAGATCGCCTTTGGGACTGATGGCTAAACACCTAATTGCGTCGTCGGGAAGCTGGTATTCGTATTGTGGGGAGAAGTTACGATCGACTAAAGTGACTTTTTTGCGATCGCAACTTGTCGCAATCGTCCACTCGGAATCAGTGTGTTGATTTATATATGAGAACGACCAGTCAATTTGTTTTTCATGTTTTGGTAAAATTAGCATAAAGATATTTCAGCGTAAATAAGCTCTATTTTAACTGAAATCTTGCAGCATTTATCGTAGGGTGCGTCAGTCTGGAATTGCTTTGGGGAGTCAGAGACTGTTTACTGACGCACCTTACCGACTAATTATCGGCGCGTCAACTTAACATCAAATGCAGTACCAGTATTGTTGGTAAATCCGACAGTCCGACAGGGAATGAATTCCCTGTCTCATAGCAAAAGTCCTCTAAAAGAGGACTGAAATAGATCGTATTTTTCCTCAAAATCTACAGTCGGTTTTAACCGACAGTCCGACAGGGAATGAATTCCCTGTCTCATAGCAAAAGTCCTCTAAAAGAGGACTGAAATAGATCGTATTTTTCCTCAAAATCTACAGTCGGTTTTAACCGACTTTCGCTATGAGGCAGGGAATTCATTCCCTGTCGGATTGTGGGAAAAGCGCGTATTTGCTGGCACTAGATTTTACAAATTCGGAGTCTTACTCCCCGCCTTCTGCACAGGAATAGCAACCGCCTGCGGTTTCTTTTTCGCTGCAAAAATCCCAAATAAGTCGTGCAGCAAAATGTAAAAACACGGAATAATAAACAGCGTCAGCAAAGTTGCCAGCGACAAACCGGAAAACACCACTACACCCAGCGGTTGCAAGAATTCCGAACCGTCTCCAATGCCCAAAGCTAGGGGAAACAAACCCAAAACTGTAGTAATAGTTGTCATCAAAATCGGACGCAAACGCTGAGGTGCTGCCCTGAGAATTGCTGTGGTGCGATCGACCTTTTCGTCTTCCCCAATTTGGTTCGCCAACTCCACCATAATAATCGCATTATTTACCACAATTCCCACCAGCAAAATCGCCCCCACAATCACCGTTGCGCCGATCGGAGTTTTAGTCGCATACAACCCGAAAATCCCCCCAGCCAAAGCCAGGGGCACCGTTAACATAATCACCAGCGGATCGACAAGCGAATTGTACTGCACCGCCATTACCACAAATACCAAAAACGCCGCCAAAGAACCCAAAACAATCAGCGAACTTTGCAATTCCCGGTTGGTTTCCGCCGCCGAACTCGGTATGACTCGCACTCCTTGCGGCAATTTTATTTCTGACAAAACTGCATCCACTTGTTTCAAAGCATCGCCCAAACTCGCGCCCTTATTAATATTCCCCGCAATCAAGAAAACTTGGCGCTGGTTAAGCCTTTGAATTTCCCCCGGCGCTTTTCCCAGTTCAATATTCGCCACATCGCTCAAGCGGATAATGCTGTTATCCCTAGCAGTTAAAGGAATAAATTTTAGTTCCGAAATCGATTGGACAGAATCGCGATCGAACTGTACCCGCACATCAACCAAACGGTTTCCCCGCTGCAATTGCGTGGGAACAGAACCTTGAATTGCTGTCTGAATCGCCTCTCCAATTTGTCTCGCATTCAAGCCGTAGATTTCCGCTTGTTCCCAGTTGGGGCGAATCTGCACTTCCGTTTGCTGCGGGTCTCCATCCGGGCGAAAACGAGCTAATTTTACCTTTTGATCCAAAGTTGCCAATATCTCGCGGCCAGTTTGCTGCAATATTTGTTCGTTTTCGCCCTGAAGCAGGACATCAACTTCAGCGCCCCGCACTGGCGAATTAGTTAAAACCAAACCCCGCACATTTTCTGGAATCAGGCGCAAACGAGTGTTTTTTGGCAAATCAATTTTATTCAATTCTTGCGTAACTCGCTGCACAAAATCCAATGTATTGGTGCCCGGTTTCAGCGTAATGTTGCAGCCGCCGCGCAGCAAATTCTCAACCGTATTGTTGCCGAATAACAGCCCGCCCACCGTCGTCAAAGTGTATTGAGTTTCTGGTTGGCTGAGGATAATTTTATCAGCTTCTGCCATGATTTTTTGGTTGGTTGCCAAATTTGTGCCTGCAGGAAACAAAGCAAACAATCTCGCTTGACCGGTATTAATTCTGGGCAATATTTCCTGGGGAATTTGACCAGCCATCAGCCAACTGCCGCCACCCAATCCAATAATCGCTACTGCGAGGATAATCAACCGCCACCGCACTACTCCCGATAAAAATTTCCCGTAGCCGGCGGTAGCATTGGTAAAAGCTCGATCGAATGCGCGCAGCGGCCAAAAGTTGCTCAAACCGCTGGATACCCGCAGCGCTAGCAGTCGAGAAGCCATCATCGGTACAACTGTCAATCCGACAATCAGAGAGGCGGCGACAGAAAAGGTGATGGTGAGAATTAATTCGTTGAAAAGTAAGGAAACTAAGCCGCCGATGAGCAAAAATGGCAGTACGGCAACTAAGTTAGTGATGGTGGAAGCAAATAAAGCTGATTCTAATTCTTGGCTGCTTTTTTCTGCTTGCTGAATCAACTGCTTGTTACTTAAGCGCTGACCGTTTGCACTGTTTTTATTGCTGGTTCCTTCGACAATATTCTCCAGCATGACGATCGAGTTATCGACCACAATTCCCACACCCAGCGCCAAACCACCCAAACTGAAAACGTTCAGAGATAGGCCAAAAACTCCCATCAGGATAATCGCCATTAAAGTTGCGAGGGGAATTGCCAGGACAATAATCAAAGTTTGGCGAAGTGAAGCGAGGAAAAGCAATACAGATGCCCCCGCTAAAACAGCCCCGGTTAAACCAGAAAATACGACGTTACTAATTGAATCGCGGATGAATTTAGACTCATCAAAAGTAGTAACGATAGTCGTACCTTCGGGAATTGCCCCGGATGTTTTTAATTCTTCTAGCCGCTTTTTGATTCCATCTACAACTGAAATTGTATTCGCGTCTGGCTGCTTTTGAATGCTAATTTTTACGGCTGATTTCTGATTGAGAAATACTTTAACTCGCTCTTCTTCTGTACCGTCAATTACCTGAGCAAAATCGCGCAGAAAAACTCGTTTTGGCGGATTGGAACCCGATGCTTGAAAAGAAATTGCCTGAATTTCTTTCGCGTTCTGAAATCGCCCGACGGTGCGGGTTAAAGGTTCTGCAGCTTCTTGCCGCAGCCGCCCGCCAGAAGTGTCCAGGTTCCGGGATTCGAGCGCTGATAAAACGTCAGAAATACTGACACCTAAAGATTGCAAGCGATTTAAGTCAATATTTACTTGAATTTCTTCTTGCACGCCGCCGGCCACGTCAATTGCTGCGATTCCAGGAATTACGTTTAGTTCTCTGGATAATTCTTCGTCAGCAAATACGCGCAAATCAACTCCTTGCAAGGAGTCGGAAGTGAGGGCAAATTCGTAAATCGGCTGCTGGGAAGGGTCAACTTTGAATAGAGTGGGGGATTCAACTGTGTCGGGAAGTCGGTTGCGGATGCGGTTGACAGCGGCGGTGGCGTCGTTGAGGGCCTGGTCGATGTTTCCCCCCGGTCTGAAGAATAAATCGACGCTGACTTGTCCTTCGCGAGTGCGGGAGAAAACTTGCATGACGCCTTCAGTGGCGGAAAGTCCTTGTTCGAGGGGGCGGGTAACTTCGTCTATTGCTACTTCTGGGGATACGCCTGGGGCGTTCAAGCGCACGCCGATGCGGGGATAGGTGATGGATGGTAGCAAGTCAACGGGCAGTTGGGTGATGTAGAAAAGGCCCACGATTATGATAGCAAGTGTCAGCATGAGGGTGCCGATGTGGCGACGAATCGCGGTCGCGCTAATACTGAATCCGGTTTTGTCAGGAGTCATTCGATTTTAGATTTTAGATTTTAGATTTTAGATTGAAGAGTCGGCCCCGTCATTCAGACTAATTCTAGTAGGGTGCGTCAGTCTTGAATTTTTCTAGGCGGTGAGAGAATATCTACTGACGCACCTTACGAGGAGTATAATAAATCTTAATAAATATTCCCAAAAGTTTTTGTGAATATTTCTTTAGAGGTAGTCGATCGCCCACAATGCAGATTGCCAGAAATTGCAAGGGGCTTTTGAATCTCTGTAAGTTATCGCAATCAGGAACAGGCAAGATGCCTGTTCCACAAGAAAGTTTATTTGTTGTGGAATAGGCATCTTGCCTGTTCCTAAAGTCTTCTTCCCTTCTCCCTCTTCTTTCTTCCTTCTTCCTTCTTCCTTCTTCCTGACATCCGTTACATCCGTAATCAGGAACAGGCAAGATGCCTGTTCCACAAGAAAGTTTATTTGTTGTGGAATCGGCATCTTGCCTGTTCCTAAAGTCTTCTTCCCTTTTCTCTCTTCCTTCATTTACTGTACTTGAGAGCCGTGGGCGCGGGGGTCGGAGCTACTTGTTTTCACAGGCCCTGTGGGGGGAGTAAAATTAGAAACTTGACCGCCTGCTTGGGCGTGTGGCAGAGGTTTTCCTGCAATTAAAGCTTCTAAGTTAGCTTCCATAATACTGCGCGGCATTTCGCCCATCGTTTCAGCAACGGCGCTGCCTTTATCGTTCAAATAGACAAAGTGCGGAATGCCATCTACTCGATATTTTGTGATTTCTGGCAGCCATTTGTCATTGTCTACATTCAGCATCACAAAATTCATCGGTTCGGCGTATTTCTGTTTGATTTCGCTCAGATCCTTAGCCATTGCCTGACAGCTACCGCACCAATTAGCATAAAATTCCATCAGTGTCGGTTTGCCATTTACCAAAGCTGTTTCTAATGGCGTTGAAGCTTTTGCCATGTCGGTGAGACTGCTTGACGGCGTTTGGGTTTGCAGCCCGAAGAAGATGGATATTGAAAGGGCGATCGCTGTTAACACGATCAATAAGTTTCTGAGGCGCGTGGCGACTTTTGTTTCGGGATTTTTGGCGACGGGGGCGACCGTTGACTTGGGCGAATTCTGGGTCATAAAATAAATTGCGCTTGGATTTCTATGTTTTTATTTTAAATAATAGATTCAGATTATACCACATTTTGAGATAATCCGACCCATCTCATAAAAATTTGTGCTAAGGGCAGTAATTAGATTAAGTGCGCTAAAACAGAAGATAACAAAGATTGTTTGTAAATTACCGAGGACTTGCAGGGTGAAAAAACGGGTAACACTGACGTTTCCCCAACGATCGATCCAAATGCCTGTCACCTATCGACTGGCAAAGGATTTTAATGTGGCAGCCAACATTATCCGCGCTCAGGTGGCTCCGAATCAAGTGGGCAAACTGGTGCTAGAGTTATCAGGGGACATCGACCAACTAGAAGCGGCGATCGACTGGATGCGATCGCAAAACATCGGCGTTTCCCTAGCCAGTCGGGAAATACTTATAGACGAAGATATCTGCGTTGACTGCGGTTTGTGTACGGGGGTTTGCCCGACAGAAGCCTTGACCCTTGACCCAGAAAGCTTTAAACTAAATTTTGCTCGATCGCGGTGTATCGTTTGCGAGCAGTGCATCCCTACCTGTCCGGTGCAAGCTATTTCTACTAACCTCTAGGCCCTGTACAAACTCATCGGGAGCATCATCTTTTTTTTTGCCTGGTTCTCCTAATTGTGCCATTGGATGAAAAAAAACTCTTGGGTTTCCCTAACTCTACTTTTTGTTACTTATTTCACTTTTGGCTGGAAATTATCTGAGTTTGATGTTCCCCCGCACCTGACTTGGTTTCTAGCCATAGCTTCAATTCTAGTGTTTGCTGCCGCATTGTCGTTCCCGCTCAGAAACACAAAAGCCTTAATTATGGGGTTGTTTTCGAGTGATTTGGGTGCTTTTATTTCTATAACTTTAGGAGCTTTTGTGGCAGTCGTAGTTATTGCTTGGTTACACCTTTTTGCTACTTGTTTAGTCTTGATTTCAGCCGGAGCTTTGGCAAGACTCGATATTCAAATATCGGGTTGGAAAAATTGGCGGGCTTTTGCCGTATTAGCTACCATTTCTTTAACTGGTGTGGGGTTGGGCGGAGCGATCGAGTTTTGGTTAAAAACAGGCAGGCTCGTATTCTCTTAATGAGGAACGGGAAATTCATCCAACCAAATTCTATAACTCGCAACGGATATTTAGCCGAAAACTATCAGATCGCCCATCAATAAATACAGCTTATTTTTTTTCAATCCCCCACCCCTGGATTAATTCTTCGTTCCGCGCCGTAATCATAGCAGTTTTCCAGCCTCGTGAGGTAAAGCTTCTCAATTGCCGATTCCCCGTTGCCCGTTACTAATACCCAATTCCCAACTACCAATTACCGACCAAGCTGGAGTCGAAATGAAAACCCCTAGGGCAGTATTGAACTGTAGCGACTGTTGCTCAAAATGTTATTGCCAAGAACCCGCAAGTCCCGCAGCCAAAAACTTATCCCAATAAAAAAGCAGCTTTTGGGAGCTGCTAGTCAGAATGCATGAGGTATTGTTTTTAGAATAGGACAGGTTCAATTCGATCGGTGCTGGGTTACATTTTTTGATACGGGAGAGTTGATGAGGGAATGGACGATCGTAAAATCGTCACATAGCAGGGTAGCATTGATGCTAAATTTCCCGACAATCAAGTTAGCGTTTAACTGTCCTTGCGCCCTACAGCCCTTCAGCGGTGGGGCCCTTTTATTTTTAGGGAAAACTCAATAGCCGGTTTTAACGAATCAGATGAGTCTGCCATTAATTCTTGTATAAAATCTCCGCATCGCCACATCCTCATACCATTTTAGATTTTAGATTTTAGATTTTAGATTTGGGGAATGACTGATAAATGTGGTGGTTTGGAGCTTGCGTAGGGTTGCATTATTTTTGGGAACTAATACCAAAAGTCCTCAGAAACCTGTTATTTTCTTAGAAACTCGGTTTCTGAATGTATCAATTGAGATCAGGCCCGGTTTCTGGTTTGATAACTTTTTGGATTTCCTCGATCGCCCTAGTCGCCACTGCTTCAGGCCTTTCGCCCACACCAGCACAGACTCGGACATCTGCTTGAGTGTAGAAACGCTCTCGCTCTTTCAAAAGGCTTTGCAGCTTAGATTTGATCTCGCCCTCCTGCAGTAGGGGTCGAGCGGTGTCCGAACGCAGTCGATCGTACAATTGATCTACAGGCACATCCAGCCAAACCACTATACCGTAGTGCAAGTAACCCCAATTCATCGATCGCGTCACAATGCCGCCGCCCGTAGCCACGACCGAATTTTGATACGCAGACAACTCCCCAAGCACTTTACTTTCTAGTTCCCGAAAAGCCTCTTCCCCTTCTCGATCGAAAATCTCAGCAATTGACTGATTAGCAACTCGAACAATTAGTTCATCAGTATCAAAAAAACGGTATTTTAATTTTTTTGCCAAAATCCGCCCCACCGTTGTTTTTCCCGCACCCATCATCCCGACAAGATAAATATTTACTCCCCTCAACCCATCCACTGCCAAATCCTCCGATATTTTTCTATTTTTTCAGGTTAATCGATCTGCCACTGAGGCCATCATCGTCATCAAACTCATCACCCTCATCCAATCCCCAATCCTCATCTGCTTCTGCCATAGGATTTATTGGTGTTTCATCAGCGGGTTTAGGTATCGCCTCTTGGGGGGGAACGATCACCCGATACTCTGCATCGTATACAGACTCTGTTTGCCCCACCCCAGACTGGTTTGGATCTCGATAGCCGTAAGAGTATACTGAGCCAGCCCAAGACTTGCTTTTCGGTTCCTGCTGAGCTTCGTAAGCCCTCGGATTTGCCGCTGGAACATCATTTACCTGCGGTCGATCGGGAAAATCGCGATCGTCCCCCCAATCATCATCGCCCCCTTGAGAACGCGATTTTGAGCCATCTGAGACCCAATCATCCTCATCGTCTTCCGCTGCATAACTCCCCGGTTGAGCATAATCCTTCGCCCCATCCGGGTTCGGAGTTTCTTGCAGGAAAGTCCCGGCTCTGTAACCAGCCGGGGTGCCGTACTCAGTTCGGTAGGAACCAGGAGCTTGAGTTTGGCTATTTTCCCTATTCAGATCCGGGTCAATTCCCTGTTTTCTAGGAGGGGGAGGTGGCGTGTAAGGCGTTCTCATGTCCTCTGGGAAAGTATCGGGACGGCTGCGACTGGATCTGCCGGCGCGGTCTGCCGTTAGAGATAGATAATTTGAAAAAGCGAGCAAACCAGAAATCAATAAAGATGTGAGAGCTCCCACCGCCATGCTCAGCAAAATCCAGATAGATAAGGGCACAGCAGGCGATCGAACTCCCAAAAATACCAGCGATAATGCCGGCTCCACATTTTGCAGGGCAAAAATAGTCAGCCCTACCACAATTACTAGCAAAAATACAGGTCGCATATCAAAATTTAATTTGTAATTTGTAAATCATTAATAACTAATAACTAATGACTAATGACTAATGACTAATTATTACTCCTCTTCCTTCCAGCGTTTGAGAGGAACGCAATCAATTCCCAACTGGTCTAAAGCGCGAGCCACCACAAAGTCTACCAAATCTTCAATAGTTTGCGGATTGTGATACCAAGCAGGAATCGCTGGTACAATTCTAGCTCCAGCTTCCGCCAAGGTAGTCAAATTCCGCAGGTGAATCAAGCTAAAAGGCGTTTCGCGAGGCACGAGTACCAATTTTCGCCCTTCCTTGAGCTGAACGTCTGCCGCTCTTTCGAGCAAATCCGAGCTCAAGCCAGCCGCCAACTTGCCTAGCGTACTCATGCTACAGGGAATAATCATCATCCCTTGGGTGCGAAAGGAGCCACTAGCAATATTAGCACCGACATCTTGCCAGGGATGACACCGAAGTTTACCCATTGTGGGTACTCCTGCTTGTTCCCGCCAGAATTCCTCTTGTAGCGTCGGTTCTGCGGGCATTCGGGTGTTCTGTTCGCTTTGCCAAACCATGTAAGTAGACTTGGAAGCGACCAGTTCGATCGCGCGATCGGCCTCCAACAAATATTTCAATGTTCGCACCGCATAAATCAGTCCCGATGCTCCTGTAACTCCTACAATTAGGGGGTAGTTATTCGTCATTAGTTATTTGTTACTTGACGGTTGACTGTTGTTAGTAATTAGTTGTTAGATCAAATCTGTTAGCATCGGAATTATTCATATCTCTATTCTCTGTCTCTGCATGAATCAGCGTCAATACCTTGTCATCTGCGGTTAATAAATTTCTCTTTTTTTAACCGCAGATACAGGCAGATTAACACAGATTCACGCAGATAAGTTATATAAATTCGGGTTGCACCGTCCGTGATTGTTGAGTTTTGACTATATTTTACAATTCCGATGCTATCGGATTTGATATTAGTCCTTAATTCTTTATTGATGATTGCTGAGTATAGTTTGGCGCCCACTTCTTAATACTTAGTTGCCAGATAATGACAACTAAGTATTGAGAAAAGTTAACAGTCAACTATCAACTATCAACTAACTACTCATCATCATCAAAAGCTTGACTGCCGCCACCAACTGCAACTAAATCAATTTGCTGGCGGTAGTAGTCAACACTCTTGACTTGAACTTCTACCCGATCGCCCAAACGATACTGATTGCGGTTTTTGCGACCCACCAGAGTTTGCTGGCGCGATCGATATTCGTACCAGTCATCCTTCAGCGAAGAAACGTGCACCAATCCCTCAACACGCAAAATGTCGCTCTCCGGTGGCCGCACCTCAATTTCCACAAAGAAACCGTAAGACTGCACGCCTGTAATCAAACCCTGGAAAGTTTGACCGGTGCGCTCTTTCATCAATCCAGTTTTCTTCAATCCCTGCAAATCGCTTTCAGCGTCTTCAGCAACCCTTTCGCGTTCCGTTAGGTGTACTACTACCGATGCAAACTCCGTCTCAAATTCGTGGTGCAAATCTGGCGGGAGAACATTCCAAGTAATTTGACCGTGACAGGAGGAATGGTGCAAGTCTACTTTTTCCTTAGCCCGTGTTGTGCGGCTGCTGCGGCCTTGCTCGAACACCGCTTGCAACACCCGCAGCACCAGCAAATCGGCGTAGCGGGAAAGCGGCGAAGTGCAGCGCGTGTAACCCTCTGACAGCCCCAAACCGAAGTGTGGCTTGGGAGTTGTGCTGTAAACAGCGGGTTTCATGGTGTCTTCTAGCAGGTAGGTGAGAACTCTTTCGGACTTCAGGCCGGCAAACTGCTGGGTAAATCGCTGAAAGTCCAAGGGCAAAACTTCTTCTTCGGTTTCGAGATACAGTTCGCCTCCGAGGTTGTTCGAGAGTTTGATGAACTCTTGAATGTCTGCCGGGTCTGGCATCGGCTGGACGCGGTAAATTGCTGGGACTCCCAAGGCTTGCAGGTGGGTGGCGACAGCTTGGTTGGCGAGTACCACCAACTCGGAGACAGCCGACTGGACGGGGGGAGCCACTGCAAAAGCTCCTAATTCGCCTTCGTCGTCGAAGTGAGAGTTAGCATCGGGCAAATTTAGTTCAAAAGCTCCTCGCTTGAGCCTTGTCTGTCTGGCTGCCTGTGAGGCGGCCCCGATTTGATCTAGGAAAGGACGGAGGGCGGAGGATAAAGGGTGCTCTTCGGCATTGCTTGGTTCGAGAATTGCTTGAGCTTGCTCGTAGGTGAGGTGGTAGTCAATTTGAATGACGCTGGCTTGAATTTCGTATTCTAGGAGTTCTCCTGATTCGTCTAGGGTCAGCAGTATGCTGAAGGCCAGCCGTTCGGTGTCGGGCTGCAGAGAGCAGCGCTCGTTGAGGATTTCTGGCAGTACGGCGATGATTTTTTCTCCCAAATGGGCTGCGGTGCCTCGCTTGCGGGCTTCGCGGTCGATCGGGGTTTCTGGCTGCACGTACTCGGCGGCGTCGCTGATGTGGATTCCTATTTGCCAGCGGCCGGGCTTCAGGGTTTCGATCGACAAAGCGCGTTCCACTGGCGGATCGGAGAGGAATGCTGTCGGATCAAACTCGTTTTCGCCTCCTCCCTCGGAGAGATTTTCCTCCTCAACGTGGGGGGCATCGTTTTCGCTGTTGGTTGTTCCCGGTTCGTTTTTGCTGAAGCTAACAGTCAGAATGTTACGCAAATCTAGGCGTTTTTTGATGTCGGTTTTTTTGACTTTGCTGGGCAAATTTTCCGCTGCTTTGATGACGGCGGCGGGGAACGATCGCGGCAAGTCGTGTTTGCAGCATACGATGTCGAGGTCGTCAGCGGCTTCGGCGTCGGAACCTAGTACCTGTACTACTTTGCCGACGGGGCGATGGGTGCCGAGGGGGTAGCGTTTGACTTCGACGTGTACTAGGTGGTCGATCGCCTCTTGGAGATTTGTGCCATTTGCGAGCAAGTCTAGTTCAAACAACAGGCGATCGTCCAGGGGGATTGCTCTGTAGCTGACGCGGCCGGTGGGGGTGGCGGTTTGCTTGACTCGCGCCAGTACCGAGGGGTTGGCGCGTTCGAGGATGAGCATGACTTCGCCTTCGGGCGATCGGCGGCGGCTACCTTCTTTGATGATTTTGACTAAGACTCGATCGCCATTCCAAGCTGTCGAGAGGTGACTTTCCCGCACATAAACGTCTTCTGAGCCTTCGGCGTCTTGAATTGCAAAGCAAAATCCTTTGCTCGAACAGCGCAGTTTTGCTTCTACTACGTCGTCTTCAGCTACTCGGCGATAGCGGCCTTTGTCTTTGACTAATATGCCAATTTTCTCTAGAGCTTCTAATGCGATTTGAAGTTTGAGTTGACTGGTGGCGTCGTTGCAGTCGAGTTTTTTCTCCAATGCTTTAGGGGCCACTAATTTGTCTTCTGTAAAATTTGCCAGCAGTGCAGCGATAGAAAATTCCATGTAGCGATCGATCCTCTTGTTTCCAGCAATTAGTCTAATTTTGGCGAAATCAGCCGCACCCCCTCGGGCCCTCGCAGTGCCTGCTTCCCAACAAATGCGCGGGTTGATAGGTGGAGACGCGAGCACAGCCACCTTGTTTCAGCGCGAGTTTTTTTTGAGATTCTCTCCCGACACCGGCTTCGTGCTAATTGTCTGCTGTCTGTCTTGAACTGACTGCTGACGGTGCAGACAACTGTCCCGCACGCTATTCCCCAATACAATTTTTTAGCGTTGGTTTGTTTGCTTTTAGGTCAGCAGCGCCGAGCACTTCGCAAATTAGAAAGCCCCTGTCGGTTCTTAAAAGATGGCTCGATACTGAAAGCGACGGCTTGAGTCGAGGATGAGCAGATGGAGGGATGGAGAGGGATAAAATTTGCATTTCTTCCTTCTGCCTTGTTCCTTCTGCCTTGTTCCTTCTTCCTTTTGAAGTGCCTCTTGCTTCTTGCTTTAGCAAAGAATTTACCGGATCTTTAAGGCAAAATTGCTAGTAGCTCGCTGCTGCGATGCCCCTGTTTTTTTGCACGCGATCAGTCCTTGCGGACGGAGGTGCAACGAGCGGGTCGGGAGCAATCTGTGCTGTAGAAAGTGCAGGTACGCAAACCGGAGACTTTTACTACTTTTGCTTAGTTGCTGTGTCATCTCCTATAGGTAGAAATGACGCCCGGTGCTTGTTAGCTTAAACTGCCGGATGTGGGATGGGGTTTAGTGGCGTGTAAGGTTGCGCGGATGACTCACCTTTAATTTATTGTATGTTGAATAGGTGCTTTCAGAAAATTGTTTTCTCAGGGCTGTACTACACTTAAGTCATAAGCCCCCTCTGGTTTCGGGGTCAAAAAATTATGTTTGCTGAATTTCGCGCCCTTTATCCCGCTGGACAGTTAATTTGTGAGTTGCTGACTGTTCATCACGGTAAGTTTGTTGTTCGCTGTCTGGTTCAGGTTGACGGCAAAACTCTGGCTACGGCTATGTCGGCTGCTGAGTCTGTTGAGGATGCTGAAGACCGCGCCCGGTTGCGAGCGATCGCTGTTCTTGGATCTGCTGCGCCCGATCGTGCGATCGCGAGTGTTGAGCCGCCTCCGGTTGCTCCGGTTGCTCCGGTTGCTTCGGTTGCTGCTGTTCCCCCTCCCCCTCCTCCTGCTGTTCCCCCGGTTGCTGCTGTTCCCCCTCCTCCTCCTCCTGCTGTTCCGGTTCCTGTTGGGCCCACAAGTGTTCCTCTTCCGGTTCTAGAAATGCCTGTTGCTGACAAATTGCCTGAATCACATCAAAGCAATTTTGTCAAGACTGAAGCGAAATTAAATGAAGAGCCGATCGCACCTGTACCGGCACCGCTGCCGCCAACGGTCGATCGCGTCGAGGCTACTGGATTTGTACCAAAGCAGTTAGACTCGGACGCTTGGCTTTCTTCTAGCTACGGCGAACCACTTCAGGAACTGGATGTGCCTACTTCTAGCCAAAGTGAACTGCTACAGGGTGCGGCCGAAGTCAGGGAATTGCAACCGATCGCGGTGGGAATTCCCAGCGATGCGATCGAGGATAATTCTGATACGATCGCCCAAATAGACGCCATCCTCAAACGCCTGCGATGGAAAAAACCACAGGAAACCCAGTGTCTGGAACACAATTACGGCAAGTCGTCGCAGAGAGAGCTTTCTAGCGAAGAGTTAGTAGATTTCCTAGAATATCTAGAAATCTATAGCAGAACCACTGAGGAAATCCAGCGGCTGGGCTGGACTGCCAACCAAGGAAAAGATTATCTCAAACAAGGTTATGGCAAAGAAGCGCGCCATTTCTTAAATCAAGTAGAATTGCTCGACTTCCTGCAATATCTCGAATCTTTGCCCTAGTAATTATGTAGGGTTTCTAGGTGTGATGTTTTTTTAGAAAAAGCTACATATAGCAGTTTTCAATTGTATGAAATACAGTAGGAACACGGGACACTGTGCCGTGTCCTCCGCCCCAGCATCTGTACTTCAATTAACAGAAAACTGCTATAGAGCAATCCTCGCATCATTTGTGAATTTCTTACTCCCTCCCCTTGGTAAGGGGAGGGTTGGGGTGGGGTAAAAAATTTGCGACTCCTGCAAGGATTGCTATATGACTGTTAAAAATTAAAAATCAAAAATGAAGAATATTTCCTCATTTTTGATTTTTAACTTTTCATTTAGACGACAGCGGCGATCGGGCGGCTGGCGGAAGGACGGCGATCGATCACTTGATCGACTAATCCGTAGTCCTTTGCTTCTTCAGCCGACATGAAGAAATCCCGTTCGGTATCTTCTTCAATGCGGGAAAGCGGCTGACCGGTATGGTTGGCAAGATGTTCGTTCAGGCGGCGTTTGTGGTACAAAATTTCTTTTGCCTGAATTTCAATATCGGTTGCTTGTCCTTGAGCTCCGCCTAGAGGTTGGTGGATCATAATCCGGGAGTGAGGCAAACTCATCCGCTTGCCTTTAGCGCCGGCACTCAACAGAAAAGCGCCCATGCTGGCGGCCAAACCGAGACAAATAGTGCAAATGTCGGGCCGGATGTGGTTCATCGTGTCAAAAATGCCCATACCTGCTGTTACCGAACCCCCTGGGGAGTTGATATAGAGGTAAATATCTTTCTCCGGGTCTTCGGCGTCTAAAAATAGCAATTGGGCAACGATCAGGTTAGCCAAGTCTGAGTCAACCTGTTGGCCCAAGAAGACGATGCGATCGCGCAGGAGTCGCGAGTAAATGTCAAAGGCGCGTTCGCCGCGACCGGATTGTTCTATAACTGTTGGGATCATTGACGCCTGCCTGCCTATTACGTATCTTTTTTTAATTTTAGCGACTAGGGCTCAGTTATAGTTAGCGATCGGTGGCGGGGGATCGAGAAATCGGCAAAATCCTTTAGCTGGGCGGGGTTGGGGCGGTAATTTGTGGAAGTTGTGGCGGGGGGTGCGATCGGAAATCCGATCCAAGGGCGATCGAGGTTGAGGAAGCGGACATCAATTAACGTTGTTATGTGGCGATCGTATCATTGCCAGAACTTCCATCGCTCGATCGCGGCTGACACTAGGGAAATGGTCGAGGAACTCCGCAGGGCGAATCACTTTCTTCGAGACAATCAAGGAGAATTTTCACCGGGACGCGAGTAGCGATACAGACAGGAGTTCCCCCTAAAATTTCGGGGTCGCTATGAACGATAGTAGCTGCCAATTGCAAAGAAAAGGTTGTGACATCAAGACAATCTTCTTCACTCCAGGTATCACTTGGCTCGAATAGCCTGTTAGTTTCCATCGCTAAATCCCCACTGGATTTTTATAGATTATATCTTTGCTAGGATTACTGGTAGCGGGATTTCTTTGATTTAATCACCTCAATTACATTGTCGTGTCTTTGCCCTTCAATAATATCCTTGAGATGAATCTGTCCGTTGACGTACTGAACGTGGATGCGCCAGCCTGAGACTTTATCAATATCAGCACGATAAACTGCCTGCTTCACACCCTTAACTTTATGCAGTCTCGTTTTGGGAAATTGTCTCGTCCTGTGACATTCCTGGTCTTCAAGTTCTGCTAAAGCTTCCAGAAAACTAATCTTTAGCTCGTCATCTGGCAAAATTTTCATAGCTTCGTAAATAATGCCATATTCATCACAGAGAATAAGGTTTTGCGCCATAACTTAAGCTGATTATATCTAGGCAGTTTCTCGATCGCGCTGAAGTAGGTCTTGATACAAAGACTCTGCTACACCCTTATACGCTCGATCGAGTTCGTCGTGTTGAATTGCTCGAAAAAGAGTAAAAATAGCTTGCCCAAAAATTGGGTCTTCGTCAACCGCCAAAACCACTCTTAGTTTTTGAGAAATTCGTAGCGTATAAAGCGAAGACTCGTAACCATTCAGGTCTGACGATAGCGGGAGACGACGCAGCTTGCGATACACATTTGATTTTTGAGTAGGAAAAAGGCTGGCACAATAATTAATTTTTTGAATTACTGCGGCTTTCTCATCTTCATTTAGCAGCGCAATATCTTTCTCAAATTCCCTTGTTGACTCAATTAGAATATCCACGTCAAACACCGTAAAAAAATATATATACATTATACTAAAAACAGCTTTTGATTGTCAAGCCCCTTGCTCACAACTTACCAGCAAACGCGCTTGTTTAACAACCCACAATTCAAATTTTAATCGCCCAACCTCGGCGATACATTCCATACAAAATCAACCACCAAAATAATACCGCAGTCACGGCAAATGCTAGGGAACCATTCAGTGGCCCCGCCCACGGCACAAACCAGTTTTCATAAATCCAACTGTAAGTTGTTGGAGCATTTTCACCAGTACCGATATGAGTTTTTAACAGAATTCGGGCGACAATACCGGAGGCGACAAATAGGAAAATAGCATTCAATCCCATGATTTCAAATAACCTCCCCCATTTCCAATCCCGCACTTCTATTGTTTCGTAGCAAGCAGCTAGCAATAGCAACGCCCAACCTGTGGTAAAAACTACATAAGAACTTGTCCAAAGTTGTTTGTTGATGGGTAAGGAAAATCCCCACAAGTGGCCGATTACCACGCAACAGAAGCCGCAGATTGCTAAGTTGATACTGGTGCGCGTTTTGATGGGCTGTACGCGCAGCCATTCTCCGGTAAAGTAGCCGATCAGGACTGTAACGCTTGCTGGTAAGGTACTCAACAATCCTTCGGGATCGAAGGGGCCGCCTTTGTAGAGGTGTTGGCTACCGAGAATTAGCCGATCGACATATCCTCCTAAATTTCCTTCTGGCGTGAGTTCGCCGGCAGTGTACCCCCCTACAGCAAATACGGTTAATGCAGCCCAATAGCCCAAAAGCACGGCAACCGCGAGCAGTTTTTGATTGCGGGGGGAAAGGTTGAGAATGGCGATCGCACTGATGAAATAAGCTAAGCCGATGCGCTGCAATACTCCCATGATGCGGATTTTACCGAAGTTTTCCACTGGGGCGCTGTTGAGAAGTACGTCAAGGGCGATCGAAGATGTATTTAGCAGCAATCCTAATATAAATAGAATCGCGACGCGACGCGCAATTCGCCAGTAAATATTTGAAGAAGGAAGAAGGAAGAAGGAAGAAGGAAGAGGGTTTTTGGCGGATTCGGATTTTTCCTTTGTTTGTGTAATTTTTGAGGTTTCTATTCCGGTTTTTGGATAATTTTGAAGATATTTAGACAGCGAGAAAGACATCGCGCAGCCAACGATGAACAAGAAAAACGGAAATACTAAATCTGTCGGGGTGCAGCCGTGCCATTCTGCGTGCTCTAGCGGTGGATACACCTGTTTCCAACTACCGGGGTGGTTGACTAGAATCATCGAGGCGATCGCAATTCCGCGAAAAACATCAAGGGATTTGAAGCGCATAAATTAAGTTATTTGTTCACTGTTCACCGTTCACTGTTCACTGTTCACTGTTAAGTATCTTAGCTGATGCCCATTTCCTAATTCTTTTCGGCCCAATTCCCAATGCCCTGTTTGGCCAATGCCCTATGCCCCATGCCCCATGCCCCATGCCCCATGCCCAATTCCCCACTACCTATATCTCTATTCCTTCCAGAGTCATTATGACTGCATTCTTCATCAACATATCGCAGCGTTCAGCGTAAAAAGATGCTGCCTTATCATACTTGTTGATTTGCAAAACGCGCAGAAACATTTGCCTTGCTTGCGCGAATTGCTGCTGGTAGTGAAAAAAAATTCCCTGTTCAAAATAAGTTTGAGTTTGTGCTTTTAGTTCGATCATTGTCGGCGAGTCGCCATCGTAAATTTCAAATACCGCAACAGGTGTTTGTTTTCCTTTTACTTGAACGCGATCGAGAAACCGGCACTTGTAATGTTGAGGATCGTCTATCCGGCAAAGGGTTTGGACGCTAGCTACAATAGCAACTCCATAAAGCTTTGTCAATCCTTCCACGCGGGAAGCTAAATTAACTGCATCAGAAATCACCGTACTTTCCATTCGTTCCGCTTCGCCAATCGTACCTAACATTAAAGTCCCCGTATGCAAACCAATCCCTATCGAAATAGGTTGATAGCCACTGTTTTGCCTGTGTCTATTATAAATTTTTACTTGATGCTGCATCTCAATTGCTGCTTGCACAGCATCTTCAGCCCTGTTAGGAAACAAAGCCATAATCCCGTCACCAATATATTTATCTATAAAACCGTTGTACTCGCGGATAACTGGGCCAACTCGGCTTAAGTAAGAGTTAAGAAATTCAAAGTTTTCTCGCGGAGACATACTTTCTGACAGACTTGTAAATGATCGAATGTCGGCAAACATAATCGTCATTTCTGCTTGTACAGAGTCTCCTAGTCTGGCATCAACGATGCTTTCTCTTTTGAGAAACTTCAAAAATTCACGGGGTACAAAACGGGCTGAGGCGGCGGCTATTTTTTCGAGTTCGCTTTTGCTGGATTCGATTTGATTGAGCGATCTAAATGCTCTCAGTGCGGTGACTACTGTGGTAAATAATTTTTTGTTAGTAAGTTCTGTTTTGGTTTTATAATCATTGATATCGTAGCTGACAATTACTACATCTTCTGGCACTTGTCCGGGCTGTCCAGTGCGTAAAATAATCCGCACAATTTGATTATTTAAAATATCGCGGATGTATTTAACTACTTCCAAGCCTGCTTCTTCTGTTTCCATAACTACATCGAGTAAAATCAATGCTATGTCATAGTTATTTTGAATTATTTCTTTAGCTTCTTTTCCTGAGTAAGCGCTGATAAATGTTATACTTTTACCTTCAAATTTAAAATCGTTTAAGGCTAGTTTAGTAATATTATGAATTTCTATTTCATCATCTACAATTAAGATTTTCCAACTTTCTTCTAGCGGTTTTTCTTCCGCCTCGTCTTCCTCGGCAAATATTAATTCATCGTCGCTCGCCGCGATTAATTCGTCATCGCCTGCAGCCAACAGGTTTTTACTAGCTTCTGACATATATCGTTCTCCTATATAAAACTTATATCCATGTGGGCCGTATAATAACTAACTGCTCATTTTAGCGGGAAATTCAATGATAAATCTTGTGCCTTTATTTACTTGACTTCTACAGCTAATTGTGCCTTTTAGTTTTTGAGTAACAAGGTTATAAATAATGTGCAGTCCCAATCCCGTGCCTCCCTGACCTCTTTTGGTGGTAAAAAACGGTTCAAAAATTTTACTGAGATTTTCTGGGTCAATTCCTTTGCCGTTATCGGCATATTCAAATATTAGCCGATCGCCCTCTAGTTTGAAATCAAAAGCCAGAATTCCTGCGTCTTCTCCATCGTAGGCGTGAATTAGCGAATTCAACACCAGATTTGTCACAATTTGACACACTACGCCGGGGTAACTGTCCACAACAATATTTTCATCACACTTAATCTCTATTTTGTGCTTAGTTCTTTTGAGTTTGGCACTTAAGGATGTCAAAATTTCCTCTAGATAGTTTTTAACATTAAACGTGCGTTTTAACTCGCTCGACTGATCCACAGCTACTTCTTTAAAACTGTGAATCAAGTCGGCTGCCCGCGTGAGGTTAGATAAGATCATATTACTGCTTTGCACGGCGGTATCCAGAAACTTTTCTAACTCGGAACGTTTTATTTGGCCGTTACTGTAAACCTCAAAAAACTTTGTGGCTTTTTCAGCAAGCAGGGAGGCGGCGGTGATGCCGATGCCGATGGGAGTATTGATTTCGTGGGCAACACCTGCAACCAACCCTCCGAGGGCAGCCATTTTTTCCGATTCTACCAGTTTATTTTGAGCCGATTTTAAGTCTTCTAAAGTTTGGGAGAGTTCGGAGGTACGCTGCTGTACTAAATTTTCGAGATTTTGATTGAATTGGTGCAAGTTGGCGTAAAGTTGGGCATTTTCGATGGAGATAGAAATTTGAGAAGACAGCAGTTTTAATATTTCTAACCTGTCTTGTGTAAAAGCGCCTGTAGTCAGATTGTTTTCTAAATATAGAATGCCAGTGAGTTGGCCTTGATTAATTAACGGAGTGCAAAGAATTGATTTAGGTTGAACTGCCATTATATAGGGTGTGCGAGTAAATTGTCCTTCGCGGCTGGCATCGTTTAAAACTATACTTTCCTGGGTGCGGGCAACGTAATTGACAACTGCAACTGCCAGCAAAGTTACTTCTCGATCGTCGGCTACAAAATCTATCGGAATTGATTGCATGACAGCAACGCGATCGACATCTACAGATCCTGATGCTTCAATCACCCATTGACCCTCTTTTTCTAGTATTAAAAAGCCTCTTTGCCCTCCGGCATTTTCAATAACAATTTTCATCATTTTTGCCAGCAGTTTGTCTAGAACTATTTCGCCCGCTAAGGTTTGCGATGCTTTAACTGCTGTGGTCAAGTCTAGCACGCCTGCAGCGTCGTTCGTAGTGGAAGCGCTACTGGTAGATTTGTGAGTTTCAATATTAGTTGAAATCGAGCTTGAAGTTAGCAAGTGCGAGTATTTGGATTCTAAATGCGCTGCTTTGGCTGTTGCTCCCCAGCGTTGATAGCAATAACGCGCTTCTGTTAAGTAAGTTTTAGAATTTTTTTCTCTTCCTATGGATAGATAAAATGCTCCTGCCAATTCTGCTGCTAGTGCTTGTACTTGTATGTATCCGTTTTCTTGGGCTCCTTCAATTGCGCGATCGTAATATTCCATTGCTCTCACAATATTGCCCAAAACACGCGCTTTTTCTGCCGTAAGTAAGTCGCATTTGTGCTGAAGATTCATGGGTGCATAAAGCGCTTTCTGTTGCAGTTTTTTTCGGTTACTGACAGCGTAAAAAATATGCTCTTCTTGTTCCCCCTCTGTTGCAGATGGATAGGCGGCTAGGCGGGCTAGAGAATCGTAAAACTGATATTCAGAAACATTAATAAAGCCTGCAACTCCGTCTAAATATACTTCGGCTAGCGCTGAATTTTCTAGGGCTGTAGCGGTATCTCCAAATAAATAGGATATTATTAATTTCTGCAAATAAAAGTGCTGTAATCCCACGCGATCGTTAGCTTTTAACAGTAGCGACAACAACTTTTCTTCGCTGTATGCTTCACCTAATACCAGGTGTGTACTTTCCGATTTTCCCATCAATTGCAAAATAGTTTGCAGATATATTTGATTCCAAGTTAATACAGTTTCTTGCTTGAGTTGAAACAGCAAATGGTTGTAACTTACTATTCTTCGTTCCAGTTGTGGCAATTCTTGACCGAGGAAATACAAAGACTGACAAATATTTACGGCTGAATATCCGACACATTCTAAATCCCCATTTTCTAACGCGCTTTGATAGGCGTCTTCTAATAGCGGCAAAGAGTCTTTAACGTGATGCTTGCCGTTCATCAAAATGAATGCTACTAAATTAAGCGTTTTGCTTTTGAATTCTAACACATTTAATCTATCGCTCAAATTTAAAGCTAATTGACCAAAGCGATCGCCCGATTCAATATCTCTAACTATTCCTTTTAAAATTGCTCCGTAATTAGCATAACCAAAGGCAGAAAAAGTAGAGTTTCCGTAATTAATAGATAAATTAACTTGCTCGCACACAATGAGCGGCAGCAGGACAGGTTCAACTATAAATGTAGCTGAAAACATACTGGAAAGCACACGCATAGTGGCTAATTTGTGCGGATTTGTCATAATCGGTAAGTCTATTAAATCTTCTATTTTTTTGTATTTTAAATAAGCTGCTGTTTTAGCAAGTGCTTGCTGAATGTGGAGGGGAATCGGCGATTCAGGAAAGTTAATTCCTAACATTTTTAGTGCTTCCCGACCAATTTTTACCGATTCTTGGAGTTTTGTTTGCATCGCACAAGCTATGATTCTGATTTCAAACACTTTGATTTTGTCTAGTTCATTTGTTGCGTGTTGCAGGACAATTATCGCCCATTTTTCCATGGGTTCAAAGTCGGTATTCAGGTAAGCAGCTTCTGCTGCTGACTCGTAGAGTGCCAGAGTTAAGTCGTAGTCAGTTTGCCAACTTTCGGGGGGCAGCAGTTCAATACCTGCGGTTAAATATTTGAGGGCAAGTTGGTAAGCGGCACTTGCTTTTGCTTTGCGGCCTGCAATTAAATTTAATTGGCATAATTGAAATTGTTCTAATTGACTGCTGATGATTCCTTTGGCAGAATTTAGTTGGTTTACGGTATCAAAAATATGCTCTTCTAATTGCTCTGGCGGTGCATTTTGAAGTAAAAAGTTGCCTATCTTGAGATGAATTTCTTGTTTTTGATAATCGGATATTAAAGCATAAGCTGCTTGCTGCACTCTCTCATGCAAAAATTTGTACGTGGCGCTCGAAACATCAGCTACTGGCAGGGAAAATTTATCGGTAAAGTCTCTAGATATTGTGTCTGTTACTTCTGTGCTTGCTGCTAGTGCGATCGGAATTTTGTAGGCGTTATTCACGAGCAAAATCAGACCGGACTGAAGTGCCTCACCGAGGTCTGTTGCTGCGGAAGCCAGAGGTTGTTCGGCGATTGTCGAGAGAGTTTTCAAATCAAATTTGTTCCCGATACAAGCGGCTAATTTAAGCAGTTCCTGGGTATTCTCTGAAAGTTTCTGAATGTTATCTATCATTAATTCTACAACATTGTCAGTTATTCCCATTTCTTGTATTTGTTCGATATCCCACTGCCACTCGCCTGTGACATGGCATTTTTTCACAATTTGCTCTGAGATTGGTTGCGCTAAGCCCGATAGGTTAGGTTCAGCTAGCTCGACCACATTATTCGAGGGTAAAATTTGAAATTGAATCAAGCTTTTTGAGTAAATAAATTTTATTAATTGAGTTAAAAAGAAGGGATTGCCAGCGGTTTTTCGCCAAAGCAATTGTGCTAAACTTAGGGATTTTTCTGGGGCGCAGTTCAAAGTATGGGCAACAAATTGGTTGACGCTGCTTATATCTAAAGGCGAAAGGGCGATCGCACTCACAGTGCCGCCTGCTTTTTTAATTGCTTCGGCGGTAATGATTAGGGGATGATTTGCATCTACTTCCTGCTCTCTATAAGCTCCAATTATTAATAAATATTGAGTCCCCATGTCAGTTGCTAGCAGTTCTATTAACTTGAGAGATGCTGAATCGATCCACTGCAAATCGTCCAGGAAAATTACTAGGGGGTGTTCTTTTTGAGCAAAGACGCGGATGAAGTTTTGAAATACTAAATTAAAGCGATTTTGAGATTCATTGGCTCCTAAATCGGGGACGGAGGGCTGCGGCCCGACAATCAGTTCTACTTCAGGAATAGCTTCAATAATTACTTGGCAGTTGCCACCCAGTGCTTTTAAAATTTTTTCTTTCCAAACATGGATTTCTGCAGCATTTTGTGTGAATATTTGGCGCAACAAATCTTGAAAAGCTTGGAGCAAAAAAGCGTAAGGAATATCTCGTTTAAATTGCTCAAATTTGCTGTCAATAAAATACCCATTTTCCCGCCGACTCGGCTTGTAAACTTCATATACTAACGAGGATTTGCCCACACCTGCAGAACCGGAAATTAGCACGATTTCTGTATTGCCCCGCCTCATACGCTGGAAGATACTGAGAAGCAGATTAACTTCTGCTTCTCGCCCGTAAAATTTTTGGGAAATTTGCAGGTGACTTGACTGATCTTGCTCGCCGAGGGTTATGTGGGAAATTTCGCCTATAGTTTGCAGTTGATCGAGACAATTTTCCAAGTCGTACAAAAGTCCGAAAGCACTTTGATACCTGTCTTCGGCTGTTTTTGCTAAGAGTTTTATGACGATATCGGAAACGACTTGAGGAATCTCCTTGGTTCCTACTTGATTGATTCTGCCTTCGATGCTTTTGCTTTCTACTTTTTTATTTCTGTTTTCCCAAGGAGAAACTGGCGTTTTAGCAATATGGCAGTGTACTAATTCCATGGGATCGATCGCCTGAAAAGGCAATTCACCACAAAGCATTTCATAAAAGGTGACGCCTAAAGAATAAAAATCGGTGCGGTAGTCGATCGCCCGATTCATGCGTCCCGTTTGTTCAGGAGACATATAGGCGAGAGTGCCTTCGAGTAAATGGGGATGGCTGGGGGCGGGGTTTTCGCCCGGTAGCAGGGAGGCGATCGCAAAATCAGCAATCTTGACATCTCCTGTCTCAATATTGACAATAATATTGCTGGGTTTAATATCCTTATGGATGATGTGGTGTTCGTGGAGTTGCCCAAGAGTTTCTGCTAATTTGATGCCAATATGCAGAAATTGTGGTAACTCTAGCTGGTTGTTGCTGAGAAACTCTTTTAGGGAAATCCCACCAAAATCTTCTAAAACTAAAACCGGAAAGTGATTGTATGTTTCTATTTTGTAAAGCTTGACTATTCCGGGCAAACTCAAATTTTTAAGAATTTCGGATTCGTGCAGCAGTTGGGATATTTGGGCTGGGGTAGGGTATAGCGGCGTGAGAGTTTTGAGGATAACGGGTTTTTGTTCCTCAAGCTGCATCCCTCGATAAATAACTGTGTGAGAGTTTGTATAAAGTTCTCCGTCAATGCGGTATCCCGGAATAGAAATCATGAGAGTTAGGGGTAATTTCAAAGATGCGGTTAGACAATTTTAGATTTTAGATTTTAGATTTTAGATTGGGAATGATTGATAATATAATAGTTTGGCTCGCGGGCTTAGAGTTGCATTCTTTTTGGTCACAAGTATTATTAAGTAAGTGAAAATACACAGCGTCGGTCGAGTGCGGTTTTTACGGCAGTAAACTGGCTACTATTATATAGCTTAGCTAAATCCATTTCTCAAGAGTCCTCCTAGATACTTTTTTTGTCGCTTATTTAGTTATCTATATTTTAGTCTTCAAAAAATCAGAAGTCGCACTTTGCTATCCCGCCAGTGGCAAAATAAACGGGTGCGTGCAAATCAACAGCTAAAATCTAAAAAAATCATGCAGAATATAACTGCCTCAAATCCAGCTAATGCGACCGATCGCGCTTTTGGCACCGCAGACATTCAATTGCTGGTAGTGGATATAGACGGCACGATCGCAGGTATGTCAAATACTATCCGAGAACCAGTCAAGCAGGCAATTTTGGCGGCCGAGTCGCGGGGAGTGAAAGTAGCCGTCGCTACGGGCAGGATGTACCGATCAGCTTTGCGTTTTCACCGCGACATCGGCTCAACATTGCCACTGATTTGCTACCAGGGCGCATGGATTCAAGATCACGCTACTCAAAAACGGCTGCGGCACTTGCCGCTGTCGAAACAAACTGCTCTGCAACTGTTAGATTATTTTGAAGAACCGCATTTGCGACCGCTGCTTTCGATCCATTTCTACATTGACGACCAACTTTACGTGCCGGAAATTACCGCAGCTACCCGAATTTATGCCGAACGATCGGGCATTGAACCAATGGTGATTAAAGATTTGCGGCGAGATATTCCCGGGGAACCGACGAAAGTTTTGGCATTGTGCGAGAATCCGGGGGTACTCGACGGCTTGCTCAGCAGTATGCGGCAGCGCTACACGCCTGCAGAGCTTTATTTGACTCGATCCGTTGCTACTTTTTTTGAAGCTACGCATCCTGTGGCGAATAAGGGAGATGCGGTGCAGTATTTAGCGGAGGAACTTTTGGGTTTGCAGGCGGCGAATGTGATGGCGATCGGCGACAATTTTAATGATGTGGAAATGATTGCCTATGCGGGTGTGGGCGTGGCGATGGGCAATGCTCCTGATGGCGTGAAGGCTGCTGCTGATTGGGTGGCGCCGGATGTGGAGGAAGATGGGGTGGTGGCTGCGATCGAACAATTTGTTTTGGGCGATCGTTGATATTTGCAGCACCAATACCGCAGGGGTGGGTTTAGCGACATCTGGAAAAAATCTAGATCAACCCGCCCCGACCCAGCGACAATTTTTTATTATATAACTGTCTAGTTTTGAGTTCTATGCAATCAAATTTTGATGATCTAAAAAGATCCACTTTTTCGGATTTTTCCCGATCAAGTGGAGTCAATTACTTTTTTTGCAACATCGAATATTTATTTAACGAACCGCGAAGACGCTAAGAACGCGAAAGAAGAATTGAAGAAAGCGGGGCGGGCTTACCGATCTTCTGGATGTGAATTATAGATAATTTAAAACTCTTAAAAATGCCTTGCAACAGAAAAAGCACCGACGACTGGCCGTGTTTCGTCTCGGTGCTTCTTCTGGTTCGCTCCTCACACGTCCATCAATATAGCTGACTCAGTAAATTGTGTCAATACTTTTTCCAAAAATTGTTTTTTGAGTCGGCTGCTGCGGGGGTGTCGGTGCGGTGGAGTGAGGCAAAACTCTTGCAATGCAAGGGTTTGACTCGATCGCCCAAGCATTACCTTGAGCAGAAAAATTTTACTTCAATTCCAGCAGCCAGTCCAAAATCAGAGCGTTGACTTCACTCGGCCGCTCGTCGTGGGGACAGTGGCCTGTGTTGGGAATGGAAACAAATTTCACTGGTTTATCGTTGGCGGCCAATTGTTGATAAATTTGGCTGCCGGCGATTGGCGTCCAGGGGTCGTCTGCGCCCCAAAGTACCAATAACGGACGATCGACTTTGGGCAGCAATTCTGACGGTTGAGGGCCTGGAGGGGCTGTGAGAATCGATGCAAACACTTGTTGAGCTCCGGGATCGCAGGAGGGGGCGTGCAGGAGTTCTACGAGTTCGTCAGTGATGGCTTCGCGGTTCCCGTAGACTTGGCGCAGGGTGTTGCGGATGCGGTGTTTTTGGCGGATGTTGTTGAAGACAAAGGGGCCGATCAGGGGCGATCGAACTAATTTAGTAAAAGTCCCCATCACTACTCGCAGCGGGAAATTCAGTTCGTCCGGTCGGTGGTTGAGCCCGCCGGCACAGTTGATTAAGACACCGCCGGCTGATATTTCTGGATGGTTGGCGACTACCATCAAACTCAGCAAAGCGCCGATCGAATTCCCGACAAATACCGCCGGTTCTAGTACCATATCCGCCCAGAAATCAGTCAGCAATTCTTCCCACAATTCCAGAGTGTAATCTAGGGCTGGTTTGGCGGAAGCACCGAATCCCAGCAAGTCCAAAGCAAATACGCGATAGCCGCCGGCTGCGAGTACGGGGATATTTTGCCGCCAATGTCCGATCGAAGCCCCAAATCCGTGAATCAAGATCAGAGGGCGGCCAGTTCCTTGGACGGTATATTGGATTTTGTGACCTTTCCAAGTCCAAATTAGCTTTTCAAAACTTGTTGCAGATACTAATTGTTGTGCAGTCACGGCTATTATGTAAAGTTTCGTTAACTACTTTCATCATAGCAGTAGTCAGTAGTCAGTAGTCAGTAGTCAGTAGTCATGAATTATTGGTTATTGGTTATTGGTTATTGGTTATTGCTTATTTGTTGTAATGCCCAATGCCCTGTTTGGCCAATGCCCCATGCCCAATGCTCTGTTTGGCCCATGCCCCATGCCCCATTCCCAATTCCCAATTTTTACTTTTTTTGTAGCAACCAATAAGTCATCATATTCCCCTTACCTTTTACCGGAATTACGCCTCGCCTCTCAAACAAATACTTATCTTTCAAAAGCTCATAAGTAACATCAGTAACTTGAATTCTGCCGGCAAAACCCGTAGCTTCCATCCTCGCCGCTACATTCACCGTATCTCCCCACAAATCATAAGTAAACTTGCTCACACCAATCACTCCCGCAACCACCGGCCCGGAATTGATGCCAACGCGAATTGCCAGTTTTTCCCCTGTCTCGGCGCACAACTTTGCTATTTTTTCCTGCATTCCCAGGGCCATTTGGGCGATCGCCTCGGCATGATCCTGTCTCGGCGTAGGCAATCCCCCGACTACCATGTAAGCATCGCCAATAGTCTTAATTTTCTCCACACCGTACTTTTCAGCTAACTGGTCGAAGTGCGAAAAAATTACGTTCAAGCGCTTTACCAACTCGGTGGGAGACATTCTAGCAGACAACTCAGTAAAGCCAACAATATCAGCAAATAAAACACTTACTTGGGCAAAACTGTCGGCGATCGTACTTTGCTCTGCCTTCAAGCGTTCTGCGATTGGTTTGGGTAAAATATTTAACAGCAACTTCTCGCTTTGTTCTTGTTGAATTTTGAGCTCTTCTTGGGCTAACTTGCGCTCTGTAACGTCAGAAACAGTACCCTCATAGTAGATCAGCTCACCTTTTGCATCTCGAACAGCCCGAACATTTTCTGACACCCAAATCCGGCGCCCGTCTTTGCGACATACCATAGATTCAAACCCCGAAACGGCATTTTCAGCATCCATAGCAGCCACAAATTCGCGGCGGCGTTCTGGGTCAACATACAGTTGCTGAGCAATATTGTTAATCTCGGACATCAGTTCTTCTGGCGAGTCGTAACCGTACAATTTTGCCAAAGCTGGATTAGCGCTGAGATAGCCTCCTGAAGGCGTGCTTTGAAAAATGCCTTCCATCGCATTTTCTACAATGCTGTGATATTTTTCTTGGGCAATACGTAGCAATTCTTCTGCTTGTTTCCGCTGAATCAAAGAACCTAATTGAGTGCCTACCGCATTGAAAACGTCTATAAATTGTGCGTCTTTCCCTTCCGACGAAATTTTAAAGAAAACTAGCACTGCCAATACTTCATCGCCTACCAAAATCGGCACACCAAAACCCGCTTTGAATCCGAGTTCTAGTGCTATTTGACTTCGGAAAAAATGCGGGTAGCCCCTGGAAATATCTTCTACCCATTCCGGTTGCTTGGATGCCCAAACTCGTCCCGGCAGGCCTATATTCATGGCAAATGTCAGTTGTTCGCTTTGCTTGCGGAACGCATCCATCCTCGCGTTGCTGGCATACCAGCCCCTGGCAGATTGCAGCACAGTTGCTTCTGCATTGGGAATCCAAGCTTCTCCTACATCCCATCCGATTGTTTCGCCCACTTGGTGCAAAATTACTTCTAAAGCTGAGTGAAAGTCTACAGCTTCGCCGATCGCCCGCGTCGTTTCCAGCAAAAACCGGATTGATTCTTCAGCCCGCTGCCGTTCTGCGATTTCTTCCTGCAATCTAGAATTGCGATCGTGCAGTTCCCTAGCTTGCAGTTGCAGTTTGCATTGCAGCGAACGAAGAGAAAGTTGGTTTTGGACGCGGGCTAAGACTTCTTCTACTTGAAACGGTTTAGTAATATAATCCACTCCTCCTACTTGAAAAGCTTTAACTTTTTCCAGCACGTCATCTAGCGCACTAATAAAAATTACCGGAATATCTTGAGTTTTTTCGCTTAACTTTAACTGCTCACAAACTTCATACCCGTTCATTTGTGGCATATTAATATCTAGTAAAATTAGATCGGGAGGAGATATTTGTGCCCCTTGCAAAGCCAAGTGTCCGTTAATAGCCTTCCTGACATGATACCCGTAAGATGTCAGCATAGTGGATAAAAGTCGCAAATTATCCGGCATATCGTCAACGATCAGAATGTCTTTACGAGTCGCTGATAATGGATGGTCGTTCATCATAATATAATTGAGTTAAATCGATAATGATATCTATCCGAAAATTATCGACTAAATCTGTTAAAGCGTTAGCGAGATTTGCCTCAGTTTCGGGAATTTCCTTGATCAGATCGAGGATGCGGTTGTCGTCAACACAAAGTGCTGCTCGGTGCAACTCGACCACCCAGTCTGTGGGCATTACACTCAAATCCTCGGTGGTCAAACTTTTAAGCAGCGTCGGTGTAGAAAAAGAAGTAGATAAGTTCTCTTTTTCATAAATATAACGCAGGTTGAGATGATGCGCTATCTTTTCAAAGAGTACCTCTTCCCGAAACGGTTTACATATCAAATCGTTACAACCAGCAGACAAAATTATTTGTCGCTGCTCATCAAAAGCACTGGCTGTCAAGGCAATAATTATTGTTTCTTTACCTTCGAGAGTTTTCTTAATCTCTCTTGTCGCTTCATACCCATCTATCACGGGCATCAGCATATCCATTAATATCAAGTGCGGCTTCCAAGTTGAATGCAAAGCAATTGCTTCTTGACCGTTAGTTGCTTCCCGGACTTCAAATCCCAGGGGAACCAGCAGCTTAAGCAGCAGTTGGCGATTTTCCGTTACATCTTCAACTATTAATATCCGATAAATGTCTTGTCCTGCTTCTAAACCAATAACTTGTTTAATCGGTGGTTTTTCTTGCTCATCACTTTCTGTCACTAAGTTAACCCAGATATTAAAGCTAAAAATTGTGCCTTGGCCGAGTTGACTTTCAACAGCAATATCACCTCCCATAATGCGGACAAATTGTTGGCTAATCGGCAATCCCAGACCAGTTCCCTGCATGGATTTCCGACCAGTTTCGGTTTGTACAAAGGGCTTGAATAATGTGGAAAGTTCCGAGGGAGAAATGCCGGGTCCCGTGTCGGCAATTTCAAAATACAATTGGGATTTGTTTTCTTCTATGACGTCTTTTTCAGCGTGGCTACTGACGCGCAAAGTAACGGTTCCGTGTTGAGTAAATTTAATTGCATTGCCGAGTAGGTTAATTAAAACTTGCCGCAATTTAGCTTCGTCTGTTTGAATGTACTGCGGCAAATTATGGGAATTTTCAAAAATTAGATACAAGCCTTTTGAGTTGGCTTTTAGTTGCAGCATTTCTTTGAGACTGTTGAGAAAGTCGTAGAGATTAAAGCGGCTAGGATTGATAGTAATTTGACCTGCTTCTATTTTGGACATTGACAAAACATCATTGATGAGTTCTAGCAAATGTTCGCCGCTGCGGTTAATAATTTCTATGTATTCTTTTTGTTCTTCCGTGATAGAACTGTTGCGGGCCATGACTTGGGAAAAACCGAGAATGGCGTTGAGAGGCGTGCGAAGTTCGTGGCTCATGGAAGCTAGAAATTGGCTTTTGGCGCGGTTGGCAACTTCGGCGTTTTCTTTGGATTTAATCAGCTCCATGGACTGCCTTTGAGTGCGGGCAAGCAGTTCCGCTTGCTGTAATGCTACTCCTAGCTGAGTACCTACATCAACTGCAACGTTGATTTCAGCTTCACTCCACTGGCGGGGGGCAGAATTTTGATAGGATGCTAGTAATCCCCAGAGCTTTTTTCCAGAAAAAATTGGTACAATAATGTATGATTTAGCTTGAAATTTTTCTAGCAACTGGATGTAACAATTATCGAAACCTTGCTTGTAAATATCTGGGACACAAAGGTAAGTTTTACCTCGGCTGTATGCTCCGCCTTTGGTTTGTTGCAAATAGGTATCGTGGACTTCTGGTGAGATACTATCTAATTTTTGGACTAGGCAAAGTTCGCTGTCTAAAGCGCCTTCAGTAAGGTTAGAATCTGTATCCTGTGCTTGGATGAAAGAAACCCACTTGCGATCAAGGGATTCGGCTACAAATTCGCCACTCCAGTCTGGATTGAAACGGTAAATAGCGACTCGATCGCACTTCATGGTTTGGCGCAATTCTCGGGTTGTGGCGTGAAAAATTTCTCGGATATCTAAAGTCTGCCGCATTCTTTCAATGATGCGGGCGATCGCTCTTTGTCGTAAAGCACTTTCTTGCAGTTCCGTTTCTGCTTGCTTGCGTTCGGTAATATCTACAGCCATTAAAGCAATGCCGATCGCTGTACCGTTATCGTCAATTAGCTGAGTATTATACCACTCGCAGATGATAATTCTGCCGTCTTTAGTCAGATTTTCAGTAGTCCCGCTGGATTTGGCGTTCAAGTCGTGATTGGAAATCTCAGATAATTGCGGTTGATAGCTTTCAGGTACGATTAAATCGGAGGCGACTCGACCAATCGCTTCTTGCTCACTGTAGCCAAAAATAGCAACGGCTGCGGGATTCCAAGTAATAATTTCAAAATTGAGGTTTAACTCGATAACCGCGATCGGCGTTTGCTGCAATAAAAATGAGATTCTTTGTTGGGACTCTAGCAGTTTTTCTTCTGCTAATTTGCGGTCTGTGATGTCATTAGCAGTGCCGAGAATTTGTTTGGGTTTACCATCGCTTGTTCTGAGAAATACTGTATCCCAACTGTGCATCCACCGCCATTCACCGTTTTTGTGTTTCATTCGGTATTGACATTCAATGACATCACCGTCTTTGGCTCGATCAACTTTTTGGATGCTTTCAAAAAAGTTGGGCAAATCGTCGGAGTGCATCAGAATTGGCATCATTGCTGTACCCATATCTTGTATTTCTTGGGCGGTGTATCCGAGCAGCGTCGAAATTTGTCTATTGGTATAAACATTCCGCTGTTCAATTACATCGTAAACGTACAATAGGTTGGGATTGGAATCGGCGATCGCTTGAATGAAGTGCTGGCTTTCTCTGAGTGCGGATTCTGTTTGTTTGCGAACGCTAATATCTCGCGCCACAATAATCACTGAATCTGGAGTCAGCGGAGAAACTTTAGCATCGAGGCAAACGTCGCGCTCTCCGACTTTAAAGCTATATTCAACATTGATAGTTTGCTTCGTTTTCAGAGCTTGTTGGATCGCATTTAATAGTAAATCTGCTATAGGTTTCGGCAAGACTTCGTGAGCGGTTTTGTTAATCATTTCGCTTGGAGGTTTCACCAAATTTGTTGATGCTGTCGGGGCGATTTTGATGCAGCGCCCTTCTGCATTTCTCACTAAAACTGTGTCAGTCATGGCGGCAAAAATAGCCCGCAATTCTGTTTCCGATTCTTGCAGAGCTTGCTCGGCACGGACGCGGGTGCGAATTTCTGCTTGCAGCACTTTATTTTGCCGATCGAGCTGCTGAATTCGGTTTTTTTCTCGTTCGATCAGTTTAGCTTGAGCGATAGCGAGCCCTACTTGAGCCGCCACAGCTTCTAATAAGTCGATTTCCTCGGAAGTCCATTCCCGGTAACGATCGCACTGGTGCAAACAGATAGCACCGTTGGCCCGGCCTTGGTAAGAAGTGCGAATTGCCAGCATCGATTTTAACCCAACCTTCTGGCAAATCGGTTGAACAGCTTGCAAAAGAGGGTCTGAATAAACATTGTTGGAGGCGATCGCCAGATCTTGTATCATCATTTGTATGACGTGAGGATTGCCCCAAATTGGAACAGGTACGTTCCGAATAGATTCGCAATCGGGTTCGAGATACTCTGCCGCCAGAGGAATATCGACTTGGGGAGTAGTGACGTAAGTATGAATCAAACAGCGATTGACGCAGAATGCCAGACCGACTTGAGTGGCAGCTATTTGAAATATTTGTTCTGGCTGCAAGCTTGAGCGAATTTCTTGAGTTATTTTTGCAATCAGCAATTCTCGCTGAACTTGCCGTTCTAAAGCAGCTTTAGCTCCAGCCATTTCTATTTCTGCGTGCTTGCGCTCGCTGATATCAAAAAGTACGCCATACCAAACAATATCGCCATTATCGCGCATTTCTGGTCGAGAATTAGATTGGAGCCATTTGAGTTTACCCGACGGCGTAACAATCCGCCATTCACAGGCAAAAGGTTCTAAAGTTTGGGCGCTAGTAGCAATTTGTTTTACCAGATATTCGTGGTCATCTGGATGATTTTGATCGAAGCAAAAGTCGGGACATTTTAATATTTCCTCACTCTCTAATTCGTAAATCTCCCGACAAGCATAACTAATATATTCAAACTTAAAATTTCCCTCTGGTTTCTTGATAAATTGATAAAGAACTCCCGGTATATTGACCGCCAATTTTTGCAACCGCGCTTTGCTTTCCCGGAGTGATTGTTCTGTTCGCTTGCGAAATTCTACCTCTTGTTGCAGTTGGGCATTCTGCTGTTTTAATTGTTTTGATAGCTGTTGTATAGTCAATTGACTTTCGATCCTCACTAAAACTTCTTCCACTTGAAAAGGCTTAGTAATGTAGTCAACACCGCCGACTTCAAAAGCTTTGACTTTGTGAAAAGTCTCCTCAAAAACACTCAAAAAAATAACCGGAATTTCCTTAGTTTTTTCGTTGGATTTCAGTCTAGCACAGACTTCATATCCGTTCATTTTGGGCATAGCAATATCTAGCAAAATTAAGTCTGGGAGAACTGCTAAATTAGCATTGACCGCCATTTCTCCCGAAATCGCCCGCTGAACTTTATACCCTTCTTTCGTCAATATATTTGATATAAACCGCAGGTTGTGGGGCTGATCGTCAATAATTAAAATGTGAATACTTTCTTTGTCAAATATCATTTTTTGTCTGGTCATTGTGATTTTTTTATTTCTAGCAGCAGATTGATGATTTAATATATTTAGCGATTTCTTCCGCTCATCATTATTTATTAAACATTTTTACACTCAGCAAATAGAGGATTAACTTTAGATATTAGCCATCAACTAACGCACCTTATGTTTTTTCAATTTCTTGGTTGCTTCTCTTAATTCTTCACTCAAAATAACCGTACTTAACTACATTTTCTTGTCAAAAGAAATCGCCTGATTTGCTGTACAAATTAACTCTATCGAAAAACAATTATCGCTTAGGCACTCCAGACCAAAGCAACCGGGTTTCTTAACTTTGTTCAATGGCTGCGACCAAGTATTTTCCTACAACCCGGTTGATTCGCCCAGGACAGTTTCTTGCTGGAGTTTAGCATTAAAATTGCCCGGAGGATAACACAACTTTCTGGACATTTTGCTCGCACGTTCAAAGGGTTTTAGCACAGATACACACATGGACATACCACGAGGTGAAGAAACCGTTTTTGACTCTTGTCGCTGCAACAAAGTATGGCTGTGAAAAACCTCGGTTTTGACCCACCGACTCCTGAGTCTTAAGATATTTATAGGTAACTAAGAGTATATAATAGCAATCCACCCCGCACCCAAAGCTTACCCTATAAAATATTTTCTCGGTCTTTTCTATGCCAGCAATTCCTTAAGTTTAGCAATATTTTCATTGCTTAAGTAAATTTTAATTTCTAGTTCTTGGTCAGATTCCCACAGCAACAGCAGATTATCTTCGCCCAAGGCGATTTCGGGATTGTTTAATTCAAGTGTTTGATATTTAACTTCGGGAATTCCTACGCGAATTACCAGTTCCGCTTCCAACTGAGGATAGATGTACAATTGCTGTTGCAAGTTGTCAAGTTCTAATTTGTCAACAGTGTTGTTACGTTGGACAGGAGAATCTGGTTTGTACCAATAGAGAGTTTCCTCCCGAATTTCGGGATTGACTATCACAAATGTTTCGTCAAAACGCTGGGGGTGCCAGTGAATTTCGCTCAAACCGCCGATTTGCGGAATCAGTCGCTCTACCCAGCTAATTTCTTTCCCGTTCAGGTTTCCCCACCACTGACTGATATTATCGAGATTGTCAGCATTTTCGGGGTCGGTGCTGCCGGACTGCCAGACTGTTTTTAGTTGTTGCATATACAAGTTCTCCAGCGAATTTAAATTTGAGATTGCAGGCGCTCAATTGGAGATTCATTCGTTATACAATAATTTTAATGGACTTACCAATTATTTACCACGAAGATTACGTTGCACCCCTGCCACCGGATCACCGCTTCCCGATGGCAAAGTTTCGGATGCTTTACCAGATGCTGCTCGCGGACGGGGTAGCAGATAAATCGCAATTTCACGCTCCCGAACTTCCCCCTCAAGAATGGATTGAATTAGTCCACGACCACTCCTATGTTCAAGCTTACTGCAACGGGACGCTGGATAACAAAGCGACTCGGCGAATTGGTCTGCCTTGGAGTCGCGCCCTTGCTAATCGCACTTGCACTGCGGTTGCAGGAACTGTACTAACTGCAAAGCTCGCTTTAGACTACGGTTTGGCTTGCAATACTGCGGGCGGAACTCATCACGCCTTCCCTGCTTTTGGGTCTGGTTTTTGTATTTTTAATGATTTGGCGATCGCCTCTCGCGTCTTGCAAAAAAATGGTTTAGTTCGCAAAGTTTTAATTGTCGATTTAGATGTCCACCAAGGAGACGGAACCGCCGTAATATTTCAAGATGACAGCAGTGTTTTTACTTTCTCGATGCACTGCGAAGTCAATTTTCCCGGCACTAAACAAAAGGGCGATTTAGATGTACCTTTGCCTGTGGGTATGGAGGACGACGAATATTTACAAACCTTGGATAAATTCTTACCAGATTTGCTTTCAAATGTCAAGCCCGACTTAGTTTTATACGATGCTGGAGTAGACCCTCATCACGGTGACAAACTGGGAAAATTAGCTTTAACTGATACGGGCTTATTTCGCCGGGAAATGCAAGTTTTGATGGCGTGTTTGGCCGGCGGCTATCCCGTTGCCTGCGTGATTGGCGGGGGCTATTCCGATGACGCTAAGGGGTTAGTTTACCGACATTCGCTGCTGCACCGAGCTGCCAGTCAAGCCTACAGGCAGTATCGACTTTGATCCAGCAAGAGTCCGGACACTTTTTCTATTGCCCAATGGCTTATTCTTACTTGACTTTGAGGCTAGCGTAAATAATGAAATCAAAGTCATCTTTACCCCTGACGCGGCATTTAATTCGACTTTTTTATGCTGCTTGCCCTGTAAGGCTTGTAGTATAGTTCCAAAAACTGTGCGGAATATTGACCCAGATTGGGGAGATTTAATATGGACTTCAGTATTCTTTGGCGATATGATTGCGTGTTTAGGGTGTCAATTAATACTAAAAACAGGCTAAAGTGGCATTAAAATAGATATATCGCATTCAATCCTAGTGTATTTTATGGACTCCAACTCGTTAAATATCACAGAAGATGGGGCCAAAGAACCGACTTTGATGCCCATAGACAAGCACTACCTGCTAGTCCTCAACATCCCATCCTTCCGCGACTCCAAAGGCTGCAGGTATCTCGATTTAATGTGGGCTAAAGACCTAACTCAACACTTTAAGTATTTGAAAAACTTCACGCTAGCATCTCCGTGCGTGCGAGAAACCCTCCCCGAAAATACCATAGAGGTGGATTCGGAAACATCATTTGCTGATGCTAAATTTATTGACCTTCCCTCCCCAAATAGCTTGGCCAAAGGAATATTTCTGCTGCCGGCAACGGTTGCCCAGCTTTGGGGCGCGATCGCATCTTCAGATATCGTACATAGCGGCGTAGCAGGCTGGCCGATTCCGATGGCATGGTTAGTGACGCCCATAGTCCTGATACAGCGGAAACCATACCTGCTCATAGTCGAGTCCGCACCGTGGCGGCTGCAGCCGGGAACCCCTGCCAGCATTAAAGCCAAAATTCAAGCTTACATATACGAAACATTGAATCGCTGGTGCATCAACAGCGCCGACTTGACAATCTTTACACAGGGAGAATATCAGCAAAGTTTATTAAAAAAACCACACAAAAAAAGTCACATAATTCACGCTTCGTGGATAGATGAAGAAAATATTATTTCGGAAGCAGAGGCGACTAAAATATGGCAGGAAAAACTGTCAGCCTCGCCCAAACAACTAAAAATTCTATTTGCGGGCAGATTGCATCCACAGAAAGGTCTGTTAGTTCTCCTAGAAGCAATGAAAATCTTGGACGAGGAAAACATTGCCGTCAAGCTGGACATACTAGGTGAAGGCGAACTGTTAAGCAACTGCCAAGCAGCCAGCAAGGCAATGCAAAAATCCGTACAGATCGAACTTTTGGGAACTATTCCTTACGGGAGAGAATTCTTCAGCCGGCTGCAACAATATCATGCTGTTGTGGTTCCCAGCACCTCAGACGAACAGCCCAGAATAGTATACGATGCTTATTCCCAGGCTGTATCGGTACTGGCAAACAACACTGCCGGACTCCGCGACTGCATCGAAAACGGCATCACAGGCTTGATCGGTAATTGCAATGACCCAGTTGATTTAGCAAACTTGCTCAAACAGTCGGGAGAAAACTTGAACCTACTTCAAAATATGGGCATGGCAGGTCTGAAACAGGCTCGCAGCCTGACTCACGAAGAAATGCACCGGCAGCGGTGGCAGCTTTTGTTAAGTATGTTGGAGCAATGAAAAAAGTAAGTAGGTAGGCGCAAATAAACCTGGCTGTGTAAAGGAATGTAAAGCTGTCAGAAGCTTTGGGATTGCTTCGTTTCACGGAGTTACCCTCGCTTTTGACTACTTGTGTATTTTCCGACTCATCTACTTAAGCGATACCTGTACTCCGGGCGATCGCTCCAGCTTGCCAGATGGGTACAACTTGAGCTAAAAAGTTGTTAAACAAACAACGGTACTTATGTCGAAGGCCAGCGAGTCCAATCACCCCTATCCACTGCTGGTTGTCATTGTTAACTACCGAACCTCTAGTTTGACAATTGACTGCTTGCGCTCTCTAGTTAGCGAAGTTCAATCGCTGCCCGGTATGCGAGTTGTAGTTGGCGACAATGCTTCAGGCGATCGCTCTGTCGAAGAAATTAGTAGTGCGATCGCCTCAGAAGGCTGGAATGAATGGGCATCCTTCGTTCCCCTAGAGCGCAACGGCGGATTTGCTTTCGGCAACAACGCCCTGATCCGTCCCGCCCTCCAATCCACCAATCCCCCCCCTTACTTCCTGCTGCTTAACCCAGACACCATAGTTCGCCCAGGTGCCTTAAAAGCCCTCGTCGATTTCATGGACACTCATCCCGAAGCCGGCATCGCCGGCAGCCGCTTGGAAGACCCCGACGGCACGCCCCAGGAGTCAGCTTTTCGGTTTCACAACATCTTGACAGAACTCGATTTTGGTTGGCGGACAGGCTTTATATCCAAGTTATTAGCCAACTGGGCCGCAGCGCCTCCGATTTCCCAAGAAACCTGTCAAACTGATTGGGTAGCTGGAGCCAGCATGATCGTCCGTCGCGAAGTATTTGAAAAGATTGGCTTGATGGATGAAGCTTATTTCATGTACTGCGAAGAAATGGACTTTTGTCTGCAAGCGAACAAAGCTGGCTGGAGTTGCTGGTACGTACCTGAAAGTCGCGTTGTGCACTTAGTCGGCCAAAGCTCAGGCGTCACTGACACCAAAAAGCCCGCCAAGCGGCTGCCTACCTATTGGTTTGATTCCCGGCGTAGGTACTTTATCAAAAACTACGGCTTGGTTTACACAGCATTAACTGATGTATCCTGGGCTTCGGGTTTTGCAGCCTGGAGGGTGCGTCGCGTACTTCAAGGCAAACCCGATGGCGATCCACCACAATTGCTGAGAGATTTTGTATTAAATAGTGTATTTTTTAAGGGGGGTAAGATTGAAAAATCCAAAAACTTTTAAAGGGAGTTGGTAAATGGGTCAAAGCCAACTAAACCAGGTTAGCCTAGGCAAGCAAAATATTTTATGATGCAGCTGAGGAATTAGTATTCTCGATCAATAAAACCGGATTGCTCCTTCCTCACAAACCTGATAGACCCATTAATATCGTCGGCATCTAGCAATAGAGTAAACAATAAATAATGTGAATTAGAGCTTATGGTAACTGAGCAAAACTTAATCACCACTGAAAATCAAGTAGAAGACCCCGGCCTGGGACTGTGGCAGCAAATTAAAGAAGACTGGATTGCTCATGGTCGAGATTGGACAAAACCGGGATTTCGCGCCGTAGCAGTGCAGCGTTTTGGCGTCTGGAGAATGCAGGTAGAACCGAAATTACTGCGAGCTCCTTTGAGCATTATTTATCGAGCACTCTACCGAAAAGTCCGCAATAGTTACGGGATAGACTTGCCTTACACTGTGAAGCTCGGTCGTCGCGTGGTGATTGAACATCAAAACGCTATTATTATTCACGGATATTGTACGATCGGCGACGACTGCATTATCCGCCAAGGTGTAACGTTGGGAAACCGCTATTTGGACAAGCCGCTGGAATCCCCTCAATTGGGCGATCGGGTTAACGTCGGCGCTGGTGCAAAAATCCTCGGAAAAGTAAACTTGGGAGACGACGTAAATATCGGTGCTAATGCTGTAGTTTTATCAGATATTCCCGCAGGCAAAACAGCAGTAGGTATTCCTGCCAAGATTCTTCAATCTACCAAAAACCAGGAAAATGCTTAGATCTATATTGCAAAAAATTATCCGCCATCTTGCGATGCGTTACGGCAAGTTCCGTGGCCTTTACATCCAATTCTGTAACGCCTGTGCCCAAGAATACACAGAATTTCTCCCCCGCCATGGCAACTTGTAAGCGCTAGGCGAAAATTGCAGCATCTGGCTCAATACGGTCTTTGGAGATCCCGCCTACGTCCGCATCGGCAACAATGTTCACTTCTCCTCTTATACCGTGCTCGGCCACGACGGCTCGATCGCCATGCTTAACCGGGCTTACAACGTTAAACTAGATGCCGTAGGCAAGATACCTCTCTTCTGTCACTAAGCGGCAGAAGAAAATAAGAATTCACTCTCATTTATTAAGTAAGAGAAGGGATTTGGGTAAAAATTCATTAACGCTCTTAATCGAGCCCAGCCTGTAGATAATTGTGGAATCGGAAAAATTTTTAGCCACTGTTGTATCAAGTTAAAGCTAATTAAAGCTTGTAATATTAATCTCAAATTGTTTAGATGCCTCTTCCAACTTTTTTTTTCATCAAGCGTCTTGATGTTGCTCAAAGCGGTGGAGAAGTGAGAAGTTTTTTGCGGATAAAGAGCTGGGTGATGGAGTCTGGGAGTTAACGGCTCTATTAGACCTAGTATAGAGGCCGATCATCACGTAAGCACTACAAACGATTTCCCACCATTTTTCAATCTGTGAATATTGGGTGACTCGGAAATCCGCCCACCCTAATTCACTCTTACTTTGTCGAAAACCATATTCAATCCAAGTCGTATTTCCATACAAATTCCCAACTTCTTTAGCTAAGACTCCCGGAATTTGTGTCATCATATACCAGGTTGAGTTTTCGGAAATGGTATCTATATCTGTTGTGATTTCCCAGTAACGCAATGCTCTCTTTTTTCCATAAATAATTTCTCGAATATAGCAATCCTCGCATCATTTGTAAAAATATGTAGGGGTAGTGCTACCCCTACTCCCCGTGCCTACCCCAGCCTGCATCGGGGCAACCACAGGGGGTTTGCCCCTACACATTGGTAACAAGTTAGAACGGAGTAGATTTTGTCAATACCCCTTTATGTAGAAATATAATTGAATAATAATGATAA
>NZ_JAUBUC010000193.1:0-2750 GCF_036705285.1 Microcoleus sp. B4-C1
GTCCTTTTTGGACGGGCGGGACGCCCATCCCACAATAACAATTAAAATTGTAAGTTATTTAATTCGCGATCCTAAGCATCTACTTTGTACCTTTATTGACAAGTTAGATTTAGACCCGGATTTGATGTTAAACCATCCTAAGCTTCCTTCAGTCTTGTCTTATGGTACTTTGGCTGCTTAAAAACAGTCCGGAGTATTGATTCACCAATTGACAGAGGAATGTTGTATAATCTACATTCAAAACAACCAATTTCTGCACCCCTTAAGTCAAAATTGATATGACAGAGAAATCCCACATTTTTTTAGCTGGTGCTAGTCGAGGCGTCGGCTTAGAAATCGCGAAATGTCTGACAGCACAAAAGATGCAAGTAACAGCACTTTTGCGATCGCCCGCAACCAGCACCGAATTAGAAGCAATGGGCATCAAAGTCCTGACTGGCGATGCTTTGGATGCTGCAGCTATGGAAGCTGCGATGGCTGGCGGTGAGCCAATTCATGCCGTAATCAGCACAATTGGCGGCTTGCCCAAAGATGGGGAAAGAGCCGATTATTTGGGCAACAAAAACTTGATTGATGCGGCCGTCAAAGCAGGCGTGCAAAAATTTATTTTAGTTTCATCAATCGGCAGCGGTAATAGTGTCGGCGCTTTGCCGCCCCAAGCTTTAGAAACTTTGCGCCCGGTTTTAATTGAAAAGGAAAAAGCCGAAAATCATTTGATAGAAAGCGGGATGATTTATACAGTGATTCGTCCGGGCGGACTCAAATCGGAACCTGCCACAGGCAACGGTATTTTAACAGAAGATTGTCGAGTTGCTGGAACTATTCACCGGGCAGATGTCGCGCAGCTAGTTTGTCAGTGTTTAGTTTCTGATGCTGCTAACAATAAAGTTTTGTCGGCGGTAGATAAACAGATGGTTTACGGCAATCCAGAATTTGAGGTATTAACTTTCGAGGGGCGGGCTTAGCGCAAAAATAAGCTGTCGGGCATCTAAATTATATTTTTTGGGCGGGCTAGAAGCCCAACCCCTACTCCCCACAAGAAAATTGAACTTTTGTGGAACAGGCCGGAAAGCCTGTTCAAAAAAATCCTGCGCCCACCCGATAGGAAAATTGAACTTTTGTGGAACAGGCCGGAAAGCCTGTTCAAAAAAATCCTGCGCCCACCCGATAGGAAAATTGAACTTTTGTGGAACAGGCCGGAAAGCCTGTTCGGGCGGGCTAGAAGCCCAACCCCTACTCCCCACAAGAAAAATCAATTCTTGTGGAACAGGCATCTTGCCTGTTCAAAAAAATGGTGCCTGATATGAGTAAAACCCGATCGCACTCAAGAATCGAAAGGCTTAATCCACGATCGCCCGATCGCCCAATCCAGAACCAAACCCGCGATCGCAAATAATACCACACTCTCGACACCGCGAACCGCAAACGGCAATAACTCCTGTAGGGCGGGCATCTTCCCCGATTCAAAAAACAATCCAGCATCCAACTGTCCAAAAGCCCGCACCAACCCAAAAGCCAACACCGCACCAGATTTAAGCTGCGCGTTAACATCTCGGCGAATCGCATAGCGGTAAGTCACGCCGAACAAAAAACCGCCCAAAAGTGCGATCGTCCCTCGGGCGGCAAAATTTAGGTCAATTTCCCTTACCTGCAAACTCGCCAGAGAATCCAACCTATCCGCCAGAATTAAGCTATTACCAAGGGCGATCGCCCCAAAAGCCAGCAAACAAGACAAAGCAGCAACACTCCCTGCCTTCAAAGATTCTACCCGTTCAGCCGCACTAAAATTTGACGAATCCTTCACAGCGCCCTCATTTCAAAAATGGCTCAAATTGACTTATCATAGGGGTTGGAGTCACTTTGTACAGTTTGTTCAATAAATAGCTATGGATATTTTGTCACTCGGTTGGGTTTCGGTGCTAGTTCTGTTCTCCTTCTCAATTTCAATGGTCATTTGGGGACGCAACGGTTTCTAGATTCCAGAATAGCTTGCGGGGCCAGCTTTTTAACTGCCCCGCATTTTTTTAAATCCTATTTAACCAAATCAAAATAACAGGAGTTGGAAACATGACAGCAAAAAAAATATTAATGTTAGTCGGCGACTTTGTAGAAGACTACGAAGTAATGGTTCCTTTCCAAGCACTGCAAATGGTAGGCCACACCGTCCACGCCATCTGCCCGGACAAAGCAGCAGGCCAAACAATTCGCACCGCAATTCACGACTTTGAAGGCGATCAAACCTACAGCGAAAAACCCGGTCACAACTTCACTTTAAACGCGACTTTTGACGAAATCAACCCCGCCGACTACGACGCTTTGATTATCCCCGGAGGACGCGCCCCAGAATACATCCGCCTCAACGAACAAGTGCTGCAAATTACCCGCTACTTTGCCAACAGCAAAAAGCCGATCGCCTCTATTTGTCACGGCTTACAGGTTCTAACAGCAGCAGGCGTACTCGAAGGCAAACGCTGCACCGCATACCCCGCTTGCAGCCCCGACGTACTCCGGGCCGGCGGCAAATATACAGAAGTTCCCGTTACCGAAGCCGTAGTCGATGGCAATTTAGTCACCGCCCCCGCGTGGCCAGCACATCCTAACTGGCTAGCTGAATTCCTGAAAGTTTTGGGAACGAAGATCGAACATTTAGATAGTCATTAGTTATTAGTCATTAGTTAGGATCGCGAATTAAATAACTTACAATTTTAATTGTTATTGTGGGATGGGCGTCCCGCCCGTCCTTTTTGGAC
>NZ_JAUBUC010000058.1:0-30377 GCF_036705285.1 Microcoleus sp. B4-C1
CAAAAAGGACGGGCGGGACGCCCATCCCACAATAACAATTAAAATTGTAAGTTATTTAATTCGCGATCCTTATCAAATCCGGTCGATCGATCGGAGATGATATGATACCAATGCAACGGGTTTTAATTTATTTTTTGCTGCAGAGGAATCTCGATCGCAAATTCGGAACCTTCTCCCAATACAGAATTGCAAGAAAGCTTGCCACCGTGTTTTTCTACTATAATAGAGTGCGAAATTGCCAATCCTAAGCCAGTTCCTTTGCCAATGGGTTTAGTAGTGAAAAACGGGTCAAACAAGCGCTTTTGCACATCTTCGCTCATCCCAGGGCCGCTGTCAGCTATCCATATGGCAACGCTGTTATTGTCGGTTACTTGGGTGCGAATCGTAATTGCGAGATTTTTGTCGGTGCGATCGGATTTCTTCATCTCCATTTCCAATGCGTCTAGCGCATTGCTCAACAAATTCATAAATACTTGATTTAACTGACCGGGATAACATTCAACTAAAGGCAAATTACCGTATTCTTTAATCACATTAATTGTCGGGTGATCGGCTTTATGTTTCAGGCGGTTTTGCAAAATTAGCAGCGTGCTTTCAATGCCTTCGTGAATGTCAACTTGTTTTTTTTCGGCTTCGTCAAGTCTTGAGAAAGTCCGCAGGCTCAAAACTATGTCGCGGATGCGATCGGCTCCGACTTTCATAGATGCTAAAATTTTAGGTAAATCTTCAATGAGATAATCAATTTCCAAGTCTTCCCTTGCATCTACAATTCTTGCGGTAGGCTGCGGGTATTCTTTCTGGTAAAGTCGCAGCATTTTTAGCAAGTTTTGAGTGTATTCGCTGGTGTAGCTGAGATTGCCATAGATAAAATTAACCGGGTTGTTAATTTCGTGGGCGACACCTGCTACTAACTGTCCCAAACTAGACATTTTTTCACTTTGAATTAATTGAGTTTGGGTACGTTGGAGTTCGCGCAAAGTTTCTTCTAGCTGTTGAGTTTGAGCTTGAGCTAGTCTGGCAGCTTTGCGGGTTTGGGTGTAAAGTTCAGCGTGGTCGATCGCGATCGCAATTTGAGCGACCACCGCTTGCATCAGTTCGACTTCCGATTCGCTCCAATTTCGCACGGAGATAGCCTGATAGCAGGTAATCACCCCAATATCGCCGGCAGCAGTATGAATTGGCAGCGACAGCACTGAGTTAAAATTTGAAGCCTGGAAAAGTTCGCGCAATTCTACATCTTCAAAAGTGCTGACATCATCAATTCGCAGAATTTCTCGCCGCAAAATCTGTCGCACTGCGAGACTAGATTTGTCCTCTACAGAATAAGTGCCAATCATACTCGGCAAATCTGCATTCTTCGCTTCGTAAGTTACTTCCCAAACCGGAGGATTGTTGTTGGGGCGATACCAAGTGAAGATGCACCAATCTAGGTGCATCAGATTGCGAATTTCTTGAACTGCGGTTTCTACAATTGTGTCTAAATCTAAAGAAGTGCGGATTTGGTTGGCAATTTGATTGAGTAGTTGTTCTCTCTGAGCTTGCTGTCTGAGGGCTTGTTCCGATCGCACTAAAGTTTCTTCTGCAAGTTTGCGATCGGTTAAATCTTGGATCACTCCTTGGATAATTTTTTCATTTCCCACCTCGATGATTGTCAGCACCACTTCTGCGGGAAAATCAGTACCGTCTAAGCGCTGATGAACCCAATCAAAACGGTGCTTTCCCCGCTCAAAGGCGATGGCTATCATGTCGTGGGCCAAGCTCAAAGAATCTCTGCCGTTGGGTTGAAAAGGAGGCGAGAGTGTGCCAGGGTTTTGGCCGTACAACTGTTGCGGGGCGGTGCAGCCGAATAGTTTTAGGGTGGCTGTGTTGGCATCGGTGATGGCATTGTCACATAGCATAAAAACAGGCAAACTGGTTAATTCGTAGAGCGATCGAAATTTGGCTTCCGACTGCTGCAATGCGGCTTCTGTTTGCTTGCGATCGGTAATGTCGGCAACCATTGCCAAAGCGCCCACATAGCGTCCCTGTTTATCTACCAAGGAATTAGTAGAAACCATCGCCCACAAGTCCCTGCCGTCTCGGCTACGGAACTTAAAATCGAGCTGTTCGCGAATTCCTTCACGGCGACGTTCGAGGCTGATTTGTGCGATCGCGATGCCTTCTGCATCCATGAAAGCAAATAGCGACTTTCCGATCATTTCCTCTGGAGTGCAGCCGAGCATATTAGCCATTTTTTGGTTAACAAAAGTAGTTTTACCCTCCGTATCTATCATCCAAATTCCTTCGTCTGCTGTCTCGACAATGCACCTGTATTTTTCCTCGCTTTCTCTGAGCGCTTCTTCTGCTAACTGGCGAGCCGTAATGTTTTGAGTCATTAGCAATCCGCCGATAATTTCTTGCCGTTCGTTTCTGACTGGCAAAGTATAACCGACGTAGACGCGATCGCTGTAAATAAATTCTGTAACAACTGTTTCTCCTGCCAGTGCCGCCCGATAATTTGGCTCGACAGCAGCGCAAAAATCTGGCTCGAACACTTCCCAGATTGTCTTGCCTTCCATCAATTCTTTTGCAAGTCCCACGGCGGCTAATTCTGTACCTTCTACCAGCGTGTAGCGCATTTCTGGATCGAACAACATCACCGCACCATTAGGAATGTTGCTTGCCATAGTGCGGTAAAGCTGTTCGCTTTTTTGCAGCGCAGCTTCTGCTTGTTTGCGATCGCTAATGTCAACTACAACTGCACCGATGCCGATCGCCTCGCCATCTTTGTCTAGCAAGGGAAAATAAGAGCCTGTTAGGTGTCGGACAAACCCAGGCTTTCTGGGGTTGTCACCACTCATCTCTATGTTAATTAATGGTTGTTTTGTCCTCAAAATTTTTTCGTACAAAGGCTCTATTATGGGAGCGATATTTGGCAATATTTCGCGTACAGTCTTGCCGATGTGAGCTGCTGGGCTCAGGCAATTTATTTCTGCTAAAAATTGATTAATTTGCACGTAGCGCAACTGCGAGTCCAAAATACAAAGTCCCGCCGGAGCCTCCTTTAAAAAGGCATCAAATAGTCCTTGTCTTTGTGCTAATTCTTGTTCTAAAGCTTTGCAAACGCTGAGATCGGTTAAAGATCCCATCATCCCCACAACTTCTCCCGTGTTGTCTTTCAATAGCGAGAGCATCAGGTGCGAGTAAAATTTTTCTCCCGATTTACGGCGTGTTATAACTTCTATTTCATGCTCGCCTTTTTCTTGTAGCGGTTTGATGACTTGCTGTAACAAAAATTCGTGTTCTTCTGGCGGGTAAATTAGAGAAATGTGCTGTCCGATAGCCTCAGTTGCTTCATAGCCGTATAACTTTTGGCAGGCTTGATTCCACATGGTGATCGAGCCGTCCATATCTGTAGAAATTACCGCCTCGTGAATTTGGTCGATAATTTGACTTTGCAGGCGCAATTTTTCTTGAGCCTGTTCCAGTTCGGCGATTTTTTCTTCGAGTAGTTTATGAGTTTTTTCCAGTTCCGCAGTCTGCTTTGTCAGCAATTTTTCTAGATGTGAATTGCTGTGTGGCGACGCTGATTCTAGGGGAGCGCTATTTTGATCCCGATTATTAAAGATTTCTTCAACACTTAGCCAAATCGCGCACAGTCCCTCTGTTTCAATTGCCCGCTCGGAAACTCGCACGGGTACGAGATGCTGGTTTTTATGTTTGTATGCTGCTTCGCACAGGTGCGTGTGGCTATTTTCTGCTTGACATTCTAGATATTTTTCTGGGTGCGCGCACTGTGTTTGCTGAATTTCCCAGTAGTTGAGGTGGAGAGTTTCTGCAACTGTGCGGCCGATAATACTTGCAAAAGCTGGATTTACGTCGAGAAAAGTCCCGTCCGTCCGGCACAATGCCAGCCCTATCGGGCACAGTTCTAACAATTGGCAACGGGAGCGATTGCGCTTGGCTTTTCCTAACTGGCTTTGCATCTGACCTAGCTGGACTTGGTTTATTTAATTATATCTTTATTATCTTGTTTATTGCTGTGAGTTTTATCCTTAATTAAAAAAGAGGGAAGAAGGAAGTTCGCCAACGATCCCTCTACGGGATTTAACAAATGTAACGGATAAATGCTGAGCTTGGAGGGAAGAAGGAAGAGGTTGGAGGTTCAAGGTTCGAGGGAAGTTCGGCAACGATCGCGCGATCGGGATTTAACGGATGGATGTTGAGGAAAAAGACAAGATGGGGAAACAAAAGTGAGTAATAATCACCGGGGAGGAGGAAAGAGGGAATGAGAAGAAACCCGAAAAATCACAAAAGAAGAAGTACAAAACTGGTACAAAGACCATTAATTTATACATGGTATCTTCCCTCCAACCTTCTTCCTTCTTCCCTCTTCCGACGGACATCCATTACATCCGTGACATCCGTGACATCCGTCGAGCGAATCCGTTGCCGAACTTCCTTCAATTAATCGCGGGCAATACCTTCGGATCGGGCGGCCAACTGCACTGCACCGGCGACAGCAATGGCAACTCTTTCGTCAAAAACGGACGGTATAATGTGCTCTTTGTCAAGCTGAGAAGGACTGACTAAAGAGGCGATCGCATAAGCTGCTTCCAAGTACATAGTGGGCGTAATCGTGGCAGCTTTGCAGTCCAAAGCGCCTCGAAATATCCCCGGAAATGCCAAAACATTGTTAATTTGATTCGGGTAATCGCTGCGTCCGGTTGCTATGATCGCCGCATCTTCCATAATTAATTCTGGCTGAATTTCGGGAATGGGATTTGCCATTGCAAAAACAATGGGATTCTCGGCCATCGAACGCACCATGGATCGGGTGACTACGCCGGGGGCGCTGACGCCTAAAAATACATCGGCACCGGCGATCGCATCTTCCAAAGTACCGCTCGAAGCCACGGCAAATTCTAGTTTTTCTGGGTTCATATCCGTGCGGTCTTCGGAGAGGACGCCTTTGGAGTCGCACATGATGATGTTTTGGGCACCTGCTTTACGCAGCAAGCGGGCGATCGCCACTCCGGCCGCACCGGCTCCGTTTATCACGATACACACTTCTGAGATGGTTTTTTTGACGATTTTCAAGGCATTAATTAATGCTGCCAAACTAACAATCGCAGTGCCGTGCTGGTCGTCGTGAAAAATCGGAATATCTAAGGTTTCTCGCAATCTTGCTTCGATTTCAAAGCAGCGGGGAGAAGAAATATCTTCGAGATTAACGCCGCCAAAAACCGGGGCGATATTCTGCACTGTGCGAATAATTTCGTCGGTATCTTGGGTATTCAAACAGATAGGAAAGGCGTCAATCCCTGCAAATTCTTTAAATAGCATGGCTTTGCCTTCCATAACTGGCAGTGCGGCGGCAGGGCCGAGGTTTCCCAATCCCAAAACTGCGCTACCGTCGGTAACAATGGCAACAGTATTTTGTTTGATTGTGAGGTTATAAACTTGTTGGGGGTCATTGGCGATCGCCGTGCAGATGCGGCCCACTCCTGGAGTGTATGCCATTGCCAAATCCGACTGGCGTTTGAGGGAAATTTTGCTAACTACGCTGATTTTGCCGCCGCGGTGCAAGTTGAAAGTGCGATCGTACACTTCGAGCACTTTAATATCTGGCAGTCCTTTAACTGCTTGGACTATTTCTTCGTTATGTTCGAGGCTGTAAGCATCGACGGTGATATCGCGAACGGTAGTGGCGCGGGTTTGCTCGATCAAGTCGATTTGGCCGAAGTTGCCTCCCACAGATGCGATCGCGCTGGTGACTCTTGCGAGCATTCCCGGCTGGTTCGGCAGAGCAACCCGAATTGTTAAACTAAAGCTGGGGTTCGGTGTCAGTTTTACCATGATTCCTTGATTTCAGATTTGAGAATTTCAATCTTAGATTTTATCGCCAATGTTAGGCATAAAATTTAATAATTTAAATTTTCAACTGAAATTTTTAACAAATTCTATGAGCCTGTGGTGCGATCGCTCTGCACTGCCAGGGGTGTCGCTGGAAAACTGCTCTTTTTTTGAGTAAAGCTTTGCTCTGTTTCTAGCTGGTGACTCTCCCACAAATAGCCTATTTTCTGTCAATTTCCCCGCCAACCGCGAATATGAAGCGCGGGGGTAGAAACCCGGTTTCTGAGGTCAATCGATTTTAGATTTTAGATTTTAGATTTTAGATTAAAGAATTGAAGCATTGACCCCACGGATAAATTCGGGGACTCCTTTATCGGATACAGGTTTTTTATTTCGGGACGGATGAATCCGGGGGCTTGTATCCGGGATGCTTTCGGTCAACCTGCGGAACTATTATCTATTTTTGAGAATATTTCTGCTTATTCTGAACATCAGCAGATATTTCGCAAAAATCTATTTTCTAGCGATACCGCCTCATTCCTGCTGCTGTCTTTTGAAGCGAGACACCCAGAAGAGTTGATGCGGCTTTTTGGTGGCCTTTATTGGGAATGTAAAAAGTAGATGCACGGCTATTTTAGCCGGCAGGTAAAAATCTGAGCGACTGACAAGCGGGTCTTTGATATATATTTTGTCTGGTTTAACACTTGCCAAAGATTGTGAGTGCAACCTTGCAAACGCTCTAAATTACCTGCACGCTTTGCCCGATAATTCCAGGGATTGTAACTAACAGACAATCTACCCCGCGCCGGTACAGGCACAGGTTCAGCCGAACCTTGTTGAGTTGCTGGTTGCTAACTGTCAATTTTACCGATCGGCCGCAGCATCGGCCCATATAATTGTAAAGAATTTGCAAGCCAGACAATCTGGGGGAACTTTTTCTAAGTCTTGCAGATCAACCGGTTGCTCTGCTTCGCTGCCGGCGGGAACTATGCACAGGGCAACTTGTCCGACTCCAGCCATGAGTTCGGCAACTCGCTCCAAAATACTGTCCATTTTTTCCATTAGTTGCTCTGCTGCATCGAGACTCGGCGCGATGATGAAAAAGGTTTTGACTCCATCGGGACAAGGGGCGAAGCCAAGCGTACACTCTCGTAATAGTGCTTGGGTGGAGAGACTGAAACCGTCGTAGAAGCGAGCGATTACTGCTTGATAAAAGGCAATTGTCAGAGAGCGATCGCCAAAAATAGGTTGAGGTAACATAACTACTTCCTTTCGTAGGATTTTTGGGAGCATTGAAAAAATTTTAACATACCTTAATGTAAGCGATTTAACAAAATTATCTAGCGATCGAGATCAGTGACTAGATGTGATAAATTTTAATTTGTGTAGCGATCGCAACTGTGATAAAATGTACTCTGTGCTATCACGGCCAGTGATTTTGATCGCATCAGCAGCTCAAAGCTAAGTACAAAATTTCCTAGTAGGTGAGGAGAGGGGGAGAGGGCCAGAGCGAGAGAACCAGAGGGAAATTACCTAAGTAGTAAGAGTATTATTGGCAAAAAGTGCTGAATCTAGAGTTTAAAATAAACATCCAATCAAAATATTCAAGATGAACTCGATCGCCCAACAGTTAAAAGCAAAATTTGAAAAAGCATTCACCGCTGCATTCGGCGAAAGTTATGCAGGTGCAGATCCGATGCTAGCCGCCGCCAGCAATCCCAACTTTGGGGACTTTCAGTGCAACGCGGCGATGAGTTTGGGGAAAAAGTTAGGAAAGCCCCCACGGGCGATCGCCTCGACAATCATCGAAAACCTAGATATTACTGACATCTGCGAAACCCCAGAAATCGCCGGGCCAGGTTTTATCAATTTGAAGCTGAAACCGGCTTATTTGGAAGCGCAAATTAGTGCGATCGCCGCCGACTCGCGTTTGGGGATTGAACCAGCGAAAACGCCTCAGACAATCGCGATCGACTTTTCGAGTCCGAATATAGCCAAAGAAATGCACGTCGGACATTTGCGATCAACCATCATCGGAGATGCGATCGCCCGCATCCTCGAATTTCAAGGCCACGACGTACTCAGAATCAACCACATCGGCGACTGGGGCACCCAATTCGGAATGCTGATCGCATACTTGCGCGAAGTTCACCCCGAAGCCCTCACAACCGCTGACGCCTTAGACTTAGGCGATTTAGTCGCATTTTACCGCCAAGCAAAACAGCGCTTTGACGCAGACGAAACTTTCAAAGAAACCGCCCGCCAAGAAGTAGTAAAACTGCAAGCAGGCGCCGAAGACACCCGCCGCGCTTGGAAATTGCTGTGCGATCAATCGCGCCGCGAATTTCAAGTAATCTACGATTTGCTCGATATCCAATTAACCGAACGCGGCGAATCGTTTTACAATCCATTATTGCCCGCAGTAGTCGAAGATTTAACCAACTTAGGTTTGCTAGTAGAAAGTGACGGCGCAAAATGCGTTTTTGTAGACGGTTTCACCAACAAAGAAGGCGAACCACTGCCACTAATTGTCCAAAAAACCGACGGCGGATACAACTACGCCACAACAGATTTAGCAGCAGTGCGCTACCGCATCCACAAAGACAATGCAAAGCGCATAATTTACGTCACAGATTCAGGACAAGCAAACCATTTTGCCCAAGTATTTGCAGTAGCCAGAAAAGCCAATTGGATTCCTGAAGATGTCGAAATTGTCCACATTCCCTTCGGTTTGGTATTGGGAGAAGACGGCAAAAAACTCAAAACTCGTTCTGGGGAAACGGTGCGGTTGCAGGATTTGTTAGATGAGGCGATCGTCCGCACGCGCCAAGATTTAGAAGACAGATTAAAAGCAGAAGAAAGACAAGAAACTGAGGAATTCATTGCTAACGTATCTCGAACAGTTGGTTTGAGTGCGGTTAAGTATGCCGATTTAAGTCAAAATCGCGCCAGCAACTATATTTTTAGTTACGACAAGATGCTCGCCTTGCAAGGAAATACTGCTCCTTATATGCTGTATGCTTACGTGCGCGTGCAGGGAATTCGCCGCAGAGGTGAAATTAATTTTGATAACTTAGATGCTGGTGCGAAAGTAATTTTGCAATCCGATGCCGAGTTGGTATTGGCAAAGCATTTATTGCAGTTGAATGAAGTTGTAAATGCTGTGGGCGGTGACTTGTTGCCGAATCGAATTTGTCAGTATTTGTTTGAATTGAGTCAAAAGTTCAATCAATTTTTTGAGCAATGTCCGGTTTTGAAAGCTGAGGAACCGTTGCGGACTTCGCGGTTGATTTTGTGCGATTTGACGGCGAGGACTTTGAAGTTGGGTTTGGAGTTGTTGGGGATTAAGGTATTGGAAAGAATGTAAGCGGTAAGGGGTGCGGGGCGCGCACCCTACATTATTTAGTTGCGGTGCTCCGTGCGCTACATTATTTAGTTGCGGTGCGCCGAAGCGCACCCTACATATTTAATTCGCTAGCCCATTTCTCCAATTAAGTTTAGCGCATTATTTCCAACTTTCTAAGATGTCTTGAAACATCTTTTTAGCCATCGGGTGATCGTTGCGATATCTCACAAAAATTTCCAACTTGCGCGCAGATTTTAGTTAAGTTTAATATTTTTTTTAACACAACTATTGCATCGGTAACAAACTTATAGTAAATTTACAATTTATCGGGGAATGCACAGCCATTACCTATTAAGGCCTCCTCGATAAAAATTAAAAACATGAACGAAACAAAAGTTTTCGGAATGCCAGCAGAAAAAGGCCGCTGGTTGTTCGTTCCGCTGGGAATCACGGTCTTGCTTTGTCTGGGTACAGTTTATTCTTGGAGTATCTTTAGAAAGCCACTAGAAAAGCAGCTCGATATCGGTGCAACGGATAGTTTATTGCCGTTTACCGTATTGTTAGTAGTTTTTGCCGTACTGATGCCAATTACCGGCTTTTTTATCGATCGATACGGTTCTCGCACCGTGACCGCAGTCGGCGGCGTCGTTACGGGAATCGGCTATATTTTATCGGCATTTGCACCTAATCTTACTGTCCTGGTACTCACCTATGGAATTATCGGCGGTGCCGGGGTGGGAATTGCTTACGGCGTACCGCTAGCAGTAGCAGCCAAGTGGTTTCCCGATAAAAAAGGATTGGCAGTTGGGCTAACAGTAATCGGGTTTGGTTTGTCGCCTTTAATTACCGCACCGATTGCCAAATATTTAATCGATACCTATCAAATACCGCAAACATTTCTGATTTTAGGCATCGCTTTTACCGTCATTATTTTGGCAATTTCGACCGTTTTGAAAATGCCTCCAACTGGATGGACGCCTGCGGGATTTGCGGCCGCCCGATCGGGAACAGCGGTAAATAGCCCGATCGCACCGATGATGAAATCTCCCGCATTTTACGGGCTGTGGGTGTGCTACACAATTGGCACGCTGGTGGGATTGGGCGCGATCGGAATTTCTTCTCCCGTGGCGCAGGAAATTATTAAATTAGACGCGGGAACGGCTGCGGCAACGGTTTCTCTGTTTGCCATATTTAACGGTATGGGGCGTCCGATGTTTGGTTGGATAACCGATCGATTTAAGCCAAAATATGCCGCGATAGCCAACTACATTCTCATCTTAATCGCATCGATTATGATGACTCAGGCAGGCGTTGGACAAGTCGCAACTTATATCATTGCGTTTTGTTTGTTCTGGCTGTCGTTAGGAGGATGGCTGGCGATCGCGCCCACGGCAACTTTAACTTTATTCGACCCCACAGACTACGCGAAAAACTACGGCATTGTGTATACAGCCTACGGAGTTGGAGCGTTTTTCGGTACAATTGCTGCGGGGAAAATTCGCGATACTTTTGGCAGCTATACCAACGCTTTTTACATTACCGCAATTCTTGCGGTTGTTGGCATCATCACCGCCGTGTTTGCGCTGAAGGGAGGGGTTAAAATTGCAGCCGAAGCCGATGTTTCTTAATCGGGACTGGCGCACCCCCGATCGCAGAAACCGGGTTTTTTAGGAAAATATGGGATTTGAGCCGTGAATATCGGTGAACAACCCAGTTTCTCGGCTTTTCCAATTTTCTAAGATATCTTTAAACATCTTTACAGCAATTTGGCGATCGTTATCTCTCACAAATATATCGTAATTGGGGCTTGAGTTAATTTCAATCAACCAATATGCTCCTTTTGTATCTAGCGCGATGTCAAGCCCCGCATAATTAATCGCAATTTCAGCAAAAACAGGTTTAACAAAATCTTCAATCTCAGACATGAGTTTGGGGTTAATTATATGTTTGGCTTTTGCACCTTCCCAGTGCAGCGGGCTTAAATTGCCCGCAAATTTAGCCTGAGATTTGTCTTTCTCGTACAGCAAAACTAGCTTTTCTTTGCAGAAGACAGCCCGATATTCGTGGGCAATTTCGATATATTCTTGAGCTAGCGCCACATAGTCATAATCTTTGCTGTTGACATTAAATATAATTTCTAGCGCTGCTTTAATTTGCTCTCTACTTTCACACAAAAAAACATTGTTGCCCCCAGCACCGCGATTTCTTTTGAGAATCACCGGCAAAGCGAATTTTTTGTTGACTTCTAAAACTATTGATTCAATATCTGGGAAACTCAAATACTTTTTATACTTCTCCTCGCAGTGAGGCGAGACAAAACCGACAGTTCGGGGAGTATTTATTTTGCCGTTTAATAGTTGATAGGTATATTCTTTGTCTTTGAAAATCTCTGCTAATGACGCGCTGTTAAATGGCGTCATGTAATTGACAAAATAATATTCTTCGCCGCCATTTTTGACTCTAATCAAGTTTTGAGAAGGATGCAGGATTTCGTAAGGGATATTTAATTCCTCACAAGCTGCCAGCAGGATTTGAATATTGGTTAGCATAAAATGTAATTTAACTTGTGACTCTTAATTTTTTCTGTACGCTCAGTCAATATCTCGCCAGTGACGAGCATCCACAAATCGGGACAAATGCCCCACATTTGTGGTAGCAATAACAACCGCTTCTCCACTGCCACGAAGCAGCAAAGCTTGAGCTGCTAAAATCACATCTCCATCAAGTTCTTTGGGATCTGCTGTCGGCATTCCTGCCTGACGCGATGCCGCCCACAAATCGGCCGCTTTGAGAATTACTGGCGTTGTTATCGGCAAGTATTCCAGCCAGCGAGATTTGCATTCGTTAAGGCGTTTGATACCTGCCAACTTATTTGCCCGCAATAACTCGCGCCGCACTTCATAATCTGCTATTTCAGGTAAAATCATCCTGTAGCCTTTAAATAGCAAAGATTCTACCCAAAGTTGGCACTCTACAGTCACAGGTGGCCCCTTGGGATTTGTTAATATTCCCAGAGGCCCAGAATCCAATAAAACTATCATTTTTGTTGCACAAATAACGGTCGGTTCGACGAAAGCCTGTCTTCGTCTAATACTTTTTGCAAATATTCAAATGTCTCTGTTTGTTCCTCGGCGTCTCCTTCTTCTCGCCACTTTTGCAACCACTCTATTGCTGCTAAATTCCTCTGCATTTGTTCTTCCTTCGTCCTTTGCGGAACTAGGGGCAAGGTATTGCTATTGAAAGGATTTATCCATTGGCTTAACCGCATATCGATCGCTTCCGCAATTATCGCTTTCAATTCTCCAACGGTCAAGTCTGATACTCGTTTGGTTTCGAGAATTATCGCTTGCAGTTCTTCAACTGTCAGGTCTGCTACTCGTTTGGTTTCCATTTTGCAACCTCATTCTTTCAAACTTATCTGAAAAAGTTGAGATTCGAGAATCTCTCTCAAACCTCAAATTCTATCAAATTCTATCCAAACAACCGCTGCTGTCCGTTTGCCGCATCTTTCCCGGCATAAATCTCGCGAGTTCCCTTGGGAATGTAAATCCAATCGAATTCTTGCAAGCGGTTTGTCAAATTGGAAATGCTCACTCCCAATTCATCTCTCATTTTGTATAAATGCGACCACTTTGTTAAATCGCGTCCCTGTCTTTTTTCCTCCAAAATACACCGAGGCATCAACAAACAGCTTGCAAAATATTGTGCTTGCCATTCGATCGACAAAACCTTATTCTCAGCACTCGCACCCCGACAAACAAACGGTTCCTCGACATCCTGGGCGGTTTTTCCTTCATTCCCTAAGTTTAATTCCAACTGTTCCACAGTGCCGTCTGCTTCGTCTTGATTGACGTGTAGCACCCAGTGGCCGATTTCGTGGGCGATCGTCGATTCGATGAAGCCTGGGGGTTTTTCGAGAATCTGTTCGTTGATTTCGATTAACCGCTGCTGCGGCAAAATCCTCGCCGCGATCGCACCTTCTTCATCCGGCTCAATGCACTCCCAAACTACGCCCAAATCCAGAAAATCAGCAACCGTTGTCGCATCAAAAGGCCATCTCGGAGCAAAATTTTGCGTTTTCTGCATCTGCATCAAGATGTCATTTGCCAAACGCTCGATCGATTCTTTGGGATAGAAGCAATACGGCTTAAAAATACTCACTATGAGGGGCCTCTCTTACGCTTCAAAAGACTGTTTGAGCCAATCTGGATTTTCTTGCATCCGGCGGAAAAGAGCCTGCATTTCCTTCGGATTCTGCTTCAGCAGCGCTTCGTACTGCTGCGGCAGCCTCCCCGCCAAGAAAATCAATTCCTCTTCGTTTATGTCGAGATTTCGCGCTAATGCTCGGATTACCTCCTCTTTTGGCGCATAATCCGCTCGATCGTTCTCCAACTTCGACAAATAAGTAAAGTCCACACTTAGCATAGCTGCTAGCTCACGTTGTGAGTAAGCTTTGTCCTTGCGAGCTTGACGGATCAGTCTTCCAAATGTTTGTTCCACGGTTTTTCGCCTCCTGACAAGCATTCTAGCCTGTTTTGATGAAAAGTTCAACAAAATACTTGACGGGAAAATCAACCCGCGCTACCATGAGGTTAGTTGACGGTTTAATCAACCCGCTAACCCAGACTGGTAGAGTTAACGGTGCAAATTAGCCTAGCTCACACGCTACATATAGCGCCTTTAAATTCAGAGGAGTGAGAAGCGCTGGGCGTCAAAACGCTTGTACGCAGCAAATAAGGAGGAGCAGATCGCAAATGCTGAGAACCTGGACAGACACGCATTACAAGCTCGAAGACGATGACTGGCTATACATCGCCACCCACGAAGAACAAAGCTCAGCCTCACTGGTTTGTCCCGGCTATGCGCGGGATGGCGAAGGCTTCAGCATCCACTTCACCCCAGCACACCTAGAAACATTAGAGCATTTGCTCGCCGCGCTGCGGATTATCAAAGCTCAACAAGAGGCGATGCTTGAGTATACCTATCCAGAACCAAAAGCGACAACACATCTCATTAGGTAATCGAAGTTCTGCTACGAGCAATGTACGAGATTTAACGGATTACCAACTACCAATTCTCCGTAAAGCAGCAATAAATAACTAAGGAAAAACGAACAATGACTACTAAAACACAAGAAAGACCTACATTTTCAGTATTTGGTGCCAAACCGAGCAATGCTTTGCTAGTACCAGAAATCCCGATCGCAGTGCGTAACAATTGCCAAAGTGGCCAATGGGCGATCGGCGATACAGACTACGGTTCCAAGTGTTCCATGACAATCCTCAAATTCTCCAAATTCTTCGGTTCCCTCGGTCAAACTTCCCACACACTGTGGGGTCAACTGTGGTTTGTCGCAGAAAGTGGCGAACTGCCGCAAGGAGTTGTCATGGTGACCTACATCAAAAACCGCAGCTTGAACGATTTTAACCGCTTGGTAGCATCAGTTCAATCTCGCGGCGTAGAACCTGCAACCGGAATTTTTGTTCCCGAATTTGTCAAGCATTCCGGCCAGAAACCAGACGACAGCGGAGTAGTAAAACCGATCAACTACTACAGCTTAAAATGGTCTTGGAACGAGCGGAAAGATTGGGCGGTTATCGACCAAGCCGCAGCAGTTTTGTCAGATTCTAGCAATCAATCGCGGATGATTGACTTAGAAGGAACAAGGGCAATGGTGTGTTTAGATAACCTGCCGGCGCAGCAAGTTGCCTGCTTGATGGCTGCTCACGCTGGCGGTGAAAACGATGCTATGGCTTTGAATTCCAACGGCAGTATTTCGCTGCCGCCAGCCGAAGAGCAATTAACTGCTGACTTGTTCTAATTTTGTTGTAAAGGCGCGATTTAATCGCGCCTTTGCCATAACTGTTATAACAGACTGAAATGAAGAAATTAACCAAGCTGAAAACCAAACCAAACCTGCAAGAAAGTCGTTTGAGAGAGAATCTTGAGCTGCTCGACCAAATTCGGGCAGACGCAGTTAACGACATCGAAAGTCTCACCGAAGACTTCCAGCACATGACTTTAGTTGCCGAATCAGTCCAGCGGAATTACCGAGCTTTGTTAGCCGAAAATCAATTGCTAAAAGGCGCACTTTTGAGTATAATTGATGAGTGCGCCTGCTGGGAAGGAAATCGGTGCGATCGCTGCTGGAAAATTCTCAGAACTCTAGCCAGCGCCAATCCCGAAGAAAAACCCGACGCAGCCAGAAAATACCAAGCTATTCTCAGCCAACTCCGCAACTTAGAATAACTGAGAAAGTCTCACTCAAAAGCCTCGAAAAGTTATAATCAGGAGAAGAAACAATTATGACACTAGCAACTGCCAAGGATAGCAAAGCCCAAATTTTGCAAAACTTTCAGCAGATTTTAGCAGACAAAAAAAAGATCGAATCCAAAGTAGAAACCAAAGAACAGTCAGCCGAAAAAGCCAAAAACAAACAACTCCTAGAAGTCGCTTCCACCTACACAATTGACAGCATCGTCAAAGGCTTGGCCGACTTACAATTAGATTTCGGCAGCATCATCAGCGGACTTTCCGAAAAACTAAAGGCGGAATCTTCCAAATTAGACGAATTAAAACGCGCGATCGAAATCGAAGCCCAACAATTGCAAGAGTTGCAGCAAATCAGAGTTGTAGCAGACGCCCTCCACATTTTAACTCAAGAGCACCGAGAAAAATTGACCCTGCTCGAACAAAACGCTGCTAACCAACGCGAAATTATCGAAAAAGACACGACCCAAAAACGCAAGGTTTGGGAAAAAGAACAGCAAGAATTCGAGGCAGTAGTTCAAGAAGAGGCTGCACTCATAACTAAAAAGCGCCAGGAAGAAACAGCAGATTATCAATACGAATTACAGCGCACTCGCAAAATAGAAACCGACGAATACGAAGAAACGAAGCGCAAACTAGAACGGGACTTGCAAGAATCTACTCGCGAAAAAGAGAAAAATTGGGTGGAACGGGAAAAATTCCTCAGCGACAATCAAGCGGAGTTTGAAGAGAATCAAAGAAAAGCCGCCGGATTTGAAGAAGAACTCAAACAGGCTTATGTCAAAGCCAAAGAAGAAGCAATTCAAGAAGTTTCCCGCGAAGCTAAAGTCAAGGCAGATTTAGTGGATAAAGAATGGGAAAGCACTAAGCAAGGATATGAATTGAAAGTCCAATCTTTGCAGCAGACTATTGGGCGACAAACCGAACAAATCGCCGAAATTTCCGCCCAACTGCAAGCCACGATGAAGCAAGCGCAAGATTTGGCAATGAAAGCTTTTGCCAGCAAAGCTTAAAACCTAGTAGGGTGTGCAATGCCCACCTTACGAAAAAATGACAGAAATTTTCCACGCTATTAAGAAATGAAAAGTCATGAACAAAAAAGTTAGCGACAAAAGCACCAAGGCTGAAATCTTAGAAGCGTACAAGGAAGCAGCGCAAGAAAAAGCGCAGTTAGAATCGCAAATCCAACAGCTAAACGCTTCCCAAAAGCAAACAGCAGCCCCACAAAAACCTATTGTGGAGGCACAAAAACCAATGGCTTTAACTCAAAATCCACAAAAAATGCAGTCCACAATCGACAATTTAATCTTACTGCAATTTGGCTTTGGTGGGGCTGTCAGCGAGTTGTCGGAAAAATTAACTTCAGAAGCTGGTAAAGTCGAAGAATTGCGGCGCACTGTGGGCGAGGAAATTCAACAACTGCAAGAGTTGCACAGTTTAGAAGATGTTGCAGAAGATACGCTGGACAATTTAATTCAACAGTACGAAGAAAGTGCGAAAACTTTTGCTGGCGAACTCAGCGAACAGCGCGAAACTGTTGAACAGGAATTGTTGGAACGGCGGCAAGCGTGGGAAAAAGAGCAGGAACTCCATAAGTTGGCTGTTAAAGAACGCAATGAGAATCAGCAAAAAGCTCGCCAGCGGGATGAAGAATTGTATAGTTACGATTTGAATCTTCAGCGAGATATGGACATCGAAGAATATGAACAGCGCCAGAAAAGGCTGTATCAAGAAATCGAAGAGTTTCAGCAAGAACAGGAGAAACAGTGGGCGGAACGCGAAAAATTAATTGCGGAACGCGAAAAACTATCTGCCGAAGTTAAAGCTAAGGTAGAAGCTTTCCCGAAAGAACTGGAAGCGAATATCAAGAACGGGAAAGATAACGGCCGCAATATTGGCAATTATCAAGCTAAAGTTAAGGCTGATTTGTCTGCTAAAGATATCGAAGGGCAAAAGCAAAATTATGAACTGCAAATTCAAGGGATGTTGCAGACAATTCAAAATCAAGATGCGCGCCTTGCTAGCTTGTCGAAACAACTGGATTCTGCTTTGAAACAGGTTCAAGATTTGGCGGTAAAAGCAATTGAAGGTGCGTCGAATTTGAATTCGTTCCAAGCAGTGAGGGAAATTGCGATCGAACAAGCGAAGACTCAGCAGAAAAATAAGTAGATAAGTAAGATAAGTAGAAAAGCTGTTGTGCGTTTAAATGGAATATTCCGGGCGGGCTAGAAGCCCACCCCACAATAGTTTCAATAAACAGTTCAAATTAAATGCACAACAGCTTAAGATAAGTCGGCGGTTGAAACCGATCCTAGACAAACTTTCGTCCGCGCAACACGAGACTAGGAGAAGCTTACTACACAGGTCGTCTCCTGTGCGTACTGGGTGCATTACGCTATTTTGAGAAAAAACAAGCTTTCCTTAGTCCTGTTTTAAAACTGTCCACTCGCTGCGAGTCTTCCTTGAGGCTCAAACCCTATCTACAGCGTTTTAATTTTTAGTAAAAAGTTCGATCGCACTGTTCACTTATCGAAACTGTCCCCTGCTCTCCTGACCGCTTCACTCACGCTTTCTATGCTTTAAGTTAATCCACCAAAAGATATATTTGACTTAGAGGCACTATGCAGAAACAAATCATACGCCAAAAAGATACTAATGCTTGGATACTTCAGTGCTGGGTTTCTTTTATTCTTGCGCTTTCCGCCACTACTGTAGGTATCATTTATTTAGAGGTAGACCCCTGGCAGAAAGCTTTTATGGGTATGGGTTTAACTTTTTCAGTCGGCTCGTCTTTTACTTTAGCAAAAACCATTCGCGATAACAACGAGGCAACAACATTAACTGCCAGAATCGACGAAGCTAGAGTTGAGAAAATTCTCGCTGAGCACCATCCTCTCAAATAAATTTAATTATACAATGTATACAAAAAACAGCCCGGGCGGGCTGTTTTTGTTTTTTGAGCCACAGGTTTCAAGCTGCGGATGGGAATTGGGGATTTCAATGGCTACCTTTGAACTTACGATCGCCCAACTTATTCTTTTGGCGCTGGCGAATACCGGCCTGAACTGTCGCCATATCCACCGGAAAACCAACGACAGGAATCACCTGATCCTTGCGTTCTTCTTCCAGATTCTTGAGTTCGGTGTAATCAACCCAGTGAATGCAATTCACCGGACAAGTGTCGATCGCCTCAGCAATCAACTCTTCAGAATCCCCGTCTTGTCGAACTACGCGCGATCGACCGTAATCCGGTTCAATATAAAAAGTATTGCGAGCAACGTGAGCGCAGTGCTTGCAGCCAATGCAGGTAATTTCATCAACATAGACACCTTTTTGGCGCAATACCCCGCCCAACTCCGGTTCCAAACCAGAGCGATCGGGCGCATCCCGCAAAAATCCCCCCAACTCCGGCTCTAAACCAGAGCGATCGATTGCTGTATCTATTCCGAGTCCAGAAAGCTCAGACATTTAGACCCCCACAATAGTAAATAAGTCCGCAAAAGCGGACTTTGATGAGACAAGATTGCAAAAATCTCGAAAAAAAATTATTAAGCGCACCAGCGTTGCACCACCAAGCGGAGCGAACCGTCTTGATTTTGCTTTTGCTCAGAAATTTGGAAACCCTGCTTAGCGCTTTCATTCACCACAGTATGGTAAGCATAGCGCTGAGTCACCTTATTCAGAAAACGGTCTACAGACCAAGCTTGCTGCCAAAACTGCAAGTCAGCCACCAATTCATACTCAGTCCCGTTCCAGCTAAAACCTACGTCGTAGCCGTTTGTTTGCTCAATCACGACCTCAGCGGTGCTGGTTAGGCCGCGATAGCCACGCACCTCAGTTGGGCCCGACTTCCAGTCGATACCCAAGTCAGTTAAAGCAGCTTCCAAAGAATTCAAATTGCGGATCTGGGTCTTAATTTGGCTAAAGTGTGACATGGTGATTCCAAAAAAATTTAAGTGAACTCAACAAAAAAAATTACCAATCGCTAAAAGCCACTTGGGCCGTCGCTTCGGCTGACTGATGCAGCGCTTGCGTGAAATATTCAGATGTTGACTCTTGGTGAAGCACCACGCCGAGCTGAGCTTCAATTGCAGCCGTTACCTCAGCACAGGAAGCACCGACAATGCCGGTGACTGTTTCCTGTACGCGGCCATCTGGATAGATCACAAACTCTAGTGTTTCCATAATGCGGGCTGACTGAATAGGAATATTGAGAACAGACACCGACACCAGCAAGCCAGGGACGATGCCTCCTGAAGTAGCTTCTTGAGAGTTGGCTGACTGACAAAGCGCTATATCAATTTTGACTAATTGATAGGTTTTGAGTCACAACTTAACAGAAGTTATTAATAGGTAGAAGCAATACATCAGTTGTATGTAAAGTTTCGCGTAGATCGTGACAGCAGTCAAGTCGATCGATTTTAGATTTTAGATTTTAGATTTTAGAGGGAGGAGGAAGGAAGAGGGCATGAACCGCAGAGGGCGCAGAGGGCGCAGAGGGAAGAAAGCAGAAGGTAAAAGGCAAAAGTATAAATTCCCCACTTCCCCTCTAATTCCCTCTGGGGTCTAAAACGTCTCGCAGGCCATCCCCCAAAAGGTTGAAACCCAGAACAGTCAAGGTAATCAGCAAACCGGGAAACAAAATAGTCCAAGGAGACGAAAGAGCGTATCCGCCCTTAAAAGCATCAGAAAGCATTGTCCCCAACTCAGGAACCGGCGGCTGTGCGCCCAAACCCAAAAAACCCAAACCGGCAGCTTCTAGTGTCGCGGTACCAGTCGAAAGAGTTGCTTGTACAACTAAAGGCGCGAGACTTCCGGGCAAAATGTGGCGAAAAATAATCCGCAAGTCGCTGGCGCCCAAGGCCTTGACAGCCAAAACAAATTCTTGTTCCCGCAGAGACAGCACCATACTGCGAGTTAAGCGGATGTAAATCGGAATTTGCACGAGGCTGACGGCGATAATTACGCTTTGCAGGCTCGGCCCGGTGACGGTAACAACGCCGATCGCCAGTAAAATCGAAGGAAAAGCTAACAAAATATCCGCCAAAGTGCCGATCGCCATTTCCAGCAACCCCCGAAAATACCCGGCCACCAGCCCCAAAAGCGTTCCCACAATTAAACCCGCACCCACAGAAACCAGGCTGACGAGTAAAGATATCCCCAATCCGTGCCACACCCGCACCAACAAATCTCGCCCCAAACTGTCGGTGCCAAACCAATGTTTAGCGCTAGGAGCCACTAAGCGCGACAAATAATCTCGATCGACCGCCGAATCGTAAGGGGAAAGTAGGGGGGCCAACAGTGCCGCGATCGTCAGCGCTACAGTCAAAATTAAGCCGATTTTCCCCGAAGTCGATCGCCAAAATCGTTGAAAAGCCGGCTGTGGAAATATTAAGTTTTTATTCCATCTTCGATTTTCCATCTTTTGCTATCACAAAAAAACTGAGGAATTAGGCAACTATTAGGATAAATTAACGCTCGCGAGCGCCCCCGACAACATCCCCACCAACCATCAGCCGTGGGATCAATCTAAAATCTAAAATCTAAAATCTAAAATCGGATGACCCTTTAAGATATAAAGAACAAGATAAATTTAAAAGCGCAATGACATCCACCCTAATCAAAACCTCCGCCCGATCGCCCCTCAACGCCCCAACAATCCGCCATTTCCCCAACGGCCTCACAGTTATAGCCGAACACCTGCCGGTCGATGCTGTTAACCTCAGCGTGTGGCTCAATTTAGGCTCAGCCGTCGAACCAGACGACATTAACGGCATGGCTCACTTTTTAGAACACATGATTTTTAAGGGAACTCCCAGCATTCCCAGTGGCGAATTTGAACGCGCGATCGAACAGCGCGGCGCTGTCACCAATGCTGCCACCAGCCAAGATTACACTAACTACTACATCACCACAGCTCCTAAAGATTTTGCCGAACTAGCTCCCCTGCAAGTCGATGTGTTGCTCAACGCCAGCATTCCCGACGACGCCTTCGATCGAGAACGGCTGGTAGTCTTAGAAGAAATTAGACGATCGGAAGACAATCCCCGCCGCCGCACCTATCAGCGATCGATGGAATTAGCCTTTGAAGTCCTGCCCTACAAGCGACCGGTACTCGGCCCGACTGCCGTAATCGAACAGTTGACAGCCCAACAAATGCGGGATTTCCACAGCAGCAGATATCACCCAGGGGCCATGACAGCCGTAGCTGTAGGCAATTTGCCAGTCGATCAACTAATAGAAATTGTCGCAGACAGTTTTGCAGCAAAAAGTACAGCACAAAACAACAAAATAAATGTGCCTGCTGTCGGTAACTTTCACCCAGAATCCCAAATCCTGAACTACGGCCAAGAATCGCCGTTTACAGAAACAGTCCGCCGCGAATTTGTAGACTCTGCCCTTCAGCAAGCCCGACTGATCGTGATGTGGCGAGTGCCAGGTTTCATGGAAATGTCCGAAACTTATGCCCTCGACGTTTTGGCGACAATTTTGGGACACGGCCGCACAACTCGCTTGGTTCAGGATTTGCGCGAAGAAAAAGGGCTAGTTTCGTCAATTTCGGTCAGCAACATGACTCAGCGACTCGGTGGCGTATTCTCTATTTCCGCTCAACTACCGACAGAAAACTTGGCTGCAGTGGAAGCTGCGATCGTCCAACACATCCGCACTCTCCAAACCGAACTGGTGACAGATGCCGAAATTTCCCGCATCCGCACTCAAGTAGCAAATCGGTTTATCTTTGGTAACGAAACTCCGAGCGATCGAGCAAGTTTGTACGGTTACTATCAGTCGATGGTAGGAGATATCGCTCCCGCCCTCAACTATGCGGCCTGCATCCAAGCTCAGACTGCGGAGGATCTCCGAGAAGCCGCTGTCAAATATCTGTCTCCCGACGCAATGGGTGTTGTGGTAATTCGCCCGGAAGAAGCATAAATCTGACTTCGCCTCAACAGGGGAATTTTCCCATCCCTCTGGTTTTGAGGCATCCAACGGCATTCGGCATTCGGCAGAAACAATGTCAACGCGCACGAGGGATTTTTAGTCAATAGTGCGTGAAATTCGATCGGCTCTCGCCTTGAAGGTTTTGTATCCAATAATTAGTATGAAGCCTTTAAGGTACGGGCGATCGGCAAAATAACCGTAATTTTATGAGACGATAAACTGGGAATTATTGATGAGCCAGCAATGTACTCTATGGAAACCGGGTTTATTGGCGATCGTAATTCTAAAATCTAAAATCTAAAATCTAAAATCGATCGATCGGCAAAATAACCGTAATTTTATGAGACGATAAACTGGGAATTATTGATGAGCCAGCAATGTACTCTAGGAAAACCGGGTTTATTGGCGATCGTAATTCTAAAATCTAAAATTTAAAATCTAAAATCTAAAATCGATTGATCGGTAAAATCACCGTAATTTTATGAGACGATAAACAGGGAATTATTGACAATCAAGCAATTTGGTCTGGGGCCACCTGATTTATCTGCGGTCGTAATTGTCAAATCTAAAATCTAAAATCTAAAATCTAAAATCGACTGACAGGGCACGCAAGCATGAAATTACAAAACTTTCTCAACTCAAACATTAGGTACGATGCCAAAGCAATCGCTGCAGACGACGAACTCAGTGGCCAAATTCAAAGTCGCCTCATTGACCTAGGTTTACTGAAACCTCCCGTAGACGGAATTTTTGGCCCTCTCTCTACCGCCACCCTCCACCGATTTCAAACTCTGATGAAGTGCGGCGAAGCGGGTTTTTTGGGAGCAGTCACAGCCAAAAAGCTGATCGAAACCAAACCAGAGGACATTCCCACACAGCCCCTGATCCTGAAAACGCTCAGAGACACCATTTTTAAATCAAAACCGGTCGCGTCTTCTCAACTTCAGGACTCAGAAAAACAAGTAATACCAGCCGGAAAAGAGTTGGAGATCCTGGCTTTTGCTCCGGCTCGCTGTCACATCAGAGTTGCTCTCCGCAACGAGTCTTTCAAAGGTTCAGGGGTTTGGTATGTTTTCGGAGGACACGCTCAAATTACTCAAGACAGCATTCTGCTTTTTCCGAAACCTAATCCCCCAACTGTCAGGCTTGGCATTCCTTATCTATCGCAAATGGATAACTTGAATAATCCTACAGGTTCTTGCAATGTAACTTCATTAGCGATGTGTCTGGACTTTTTGAAGGTGCCACGGCGCAAACAAACCGGGCAATATGAAGACGAACTTTACGAATATGCGATCGCCAAAGGTTACAGTCGTTGGGATCCCTACGATTTAGCAAAAATTGTTAGAGATTACGGCGCTCAAGATTTCTTTACCGAGAATGCAACTATTGATGACGTTCAAGATTGGCTAGCCAGCGGAAATCCCGCTGTCATCCACGGATACTTCACGTCTTTCGGTCACATTATAGTTGTCGCAGGCTACGACAGCGAGGGATTCTTCGTTCACGATCCCTATGGCGAGTGGTTCCGAACTGGCTACGATACAAGTGTCAGCGGTGCTTACTTGCACTATACTTACCGCTTAATCCGCAGCCTCTGTATACCTGACGGGCATTTTTGGGTTCATTTTATCTCTAAGTAGTAATTTGTTAGTAGTTAGTGGTTATTGGTTATTGGTTATTGGTAATAACTAACCAATAGTTGACAGTTGACTCTCAGCAAGGTCGGACACGGCATTGCCCATTGGTACCAACTTCAGCCGCAATATCGATCGGGCCCCAAATACCGCCAGGGGTTTAAACCCCTGGCTCATAGCGAAAGTCCTCTAAAAGAGGACTGAATAATTCATTAGAATTCTCCCGAAATTAGATTTTAGCTTAGGCTTGACTTGGGTTTCAAGTTCTTTTTTGGAGATGTCTCTTAGTCCTCTTTTAGAGGACTTCAGCTTTGAGGCAGGGGTTTAAACCCCTGCCGGACTGCGGGTATTACTATTAATTTTCATACTCAAATCCAGCCAAGTCGATCGCGTAATCGGAGCACTGGTAGAAATATAGTCCACTCCGGTTTCCGCTACACTTCTAATTGTTTCTAAAGTAACATTGCCGGAAGCTTCAATTTTTACCCGATCGCTCTTTTGGCGAATTATTGCCACAGCCTGCCCCATCAAATCCAAGGACATATTATCTAACATGATAATATCGGCTTTGTGCTGCAAAGCTGTCTCTACTTCGGCCAGAGTTTCGGTTTCGACTTCGATTGTCAGCGGATAGGGGATAGAATTGCGAATTAGGGCGATCGCCTCTGCAATTCCCCCAGCCGCCGCAATGTGATTGTCTTTAATCATCACCGCGTCATCTAATCCCATCCGGTGATTGCAAGCACCGCCGACTTGAGTTGCGTATTTTTCCAACAATCTCAATCCGGGCGTTGTCTTGCGGGTATCCACTAATTGCACGGGTAAATCGGCAATTTTGTCAACATATTTTTGAGTTAAAGTAGCGATGCCGCTCAAACGCATTGCCAAGTTTAATGCTACTCTTTCTCCGGTTAGCAGCGCATCGAAATTGCCGGAAATCTCGGCGATTACTTCTCCTTTTTCGCACAGTTTCCCTTCCGGTACTTGGGGGATGAAACTGAGGTTGCTGTCTAAAAGTTTAAATGTGCGATCGGCAATTGGCAATCCCGCAATGACTCCAGCTTCTTTGACAATCCATTTAGCAGTACCCTGGATGCTGTTTGCGGGAAATAAGGCCGATGTTGTGCGATCGCCCCTACCGATATCTTCTAGTAGCCAGTTGTGCAATAGGGAGTCTAAAACTATCCAAGGCGGTAATATTGCTGTCATGTTTTTGTTGGTTGTTATATCAAGATGATATCTATTAGGAACAATAGTCGATCGGGCGATTTTAGGCAAGTTGCACAATTATGATGATGTTAGTGCGATCGCAATTTGGGAGGCGGGGGCGATCGCGCCAGATAATCGGCTATTCTATTGCTGACATTGGGTTTTGGTGCTTTAATGGAGTAGATGGGGCGATCGCGAGTAGAAACCATGATACAGCCAGTCATTTTAGAAAAATTAGAAGAACTCCCTGAGTCTCTTCAGACAGAAGTGCTTCATTCTATTGAGTTTTTGATTGAAAAGCAGGCTAAAAACTCAACCCAAGAAAAGCCGACAAAGCGAGGCGGACTTGGAATTTGGAAAGGTAAAATCTGGATGTCTGATGATTTTGAGGAACCTCTCGAAGATTTAAATGACTGTGAAGTTTCATGAGAAACTCAGACTTCTTTCGGTGAGGGAAGCCAAACTCAGAGAATTATGGAATAGTCGGCAATAAACTTGTAGTTATGTGTCACGCCCATTGTTACTGAGGTGTAATTAAAAAAAATGGAGTCTCATCAAGATCCGTCCTCGTGGCTACCACTGCTACTCGAAGAGCTGGAAAACCTCATGGCTATTGAATCCAGTAGGAACGGCAATCCCTGGATTTCCGTGGCTAGGCTCACTGAGATATTTTATAAAAAGTATGGAGTGTCACTTGAAGTAGTGGCAAAAGTTCAAGGTTATAGCTACGGTTTGAGGAGTCTTTTGACAACTAGCGGGCGCTTTTCGATCTACGGCACTCCAATACCGCAAGAGTTTTATGTAGCTCTTCTTCAGGCAGTAGTCCCTAGTTTTGACAAGTATCAAGCAACCTCAATCAAAGACGGAATGAAGCGTAAGCGACCTAAGAAAGTCGATGAGAGCTTGCCAACGATAGTGGAGGCTGAGGGTGCTGAAGATATCTCACCTCGCCAAGTTCAAAGGATTTCAGAATATCAGCGAATCTTAATTCTTGACATTAAATCAGTAAATGACTTGGAAATTGCTTTGATAGAAATTATCAAGATTTTGATGGTAAATCAGCCTGAAAATTTTGTGACAATTGCAGTATTGAGTAAAAAGTTTCACGATGATTATAAGCAACCAATACGAACTGTAATACGAAGCGTGTGTCCTGATATGAAATTGATTGAAATACTTCAGACCATTCCTAGCCTCCATGTCCAAAAACTGGATAATGATTGGCAGATTACTGTAGAGGCTCATTAAGTTATAGAATAAAGGTTACTAGGCGCCGCTCAACTTTGCCGTTCGACCACTAGGAAAGATGCGATCGCCCACTATTGACTGCTAAAATAAGGGCGATCGCTCGTGATGATTGTGTTAAAATATGGTTCTATTCCCCCGCAATTCTAGATTATTTGAAAACAGTCATTGAAACATCACATAACCATCATGCAAACCAAAACGATCGCAATTCGCGTCAATGCTGAAGTTGCTAAGATATTTGAGGCTGCTTCTGAAGAACAGCGTCGTAAATTAGAGGCATTACTTAGCCTGAAACTTAGTGATGCAATTCGACGCAAAAGACCCCTAGAAGAGGTAATGAGTGAGATGAGTCGGAATGCTCAATCGCGAGGATTGACCCCAGAAATTTTGGATTCAATTCTTTTTGATGAGTAAGATGCGCTACGTTTTTGATACAAATGCAATTGTCAGTGCGATTCTGTTTGATAACAGTAAACCCGATCGCGCCCTTCGATATGCTTTAGCAAACGGAGAGGTGTTACTATCACTTGAACTGCTAGAAGAATTGAATGAGGTATTGGGTCGCGAAAAATTTAATCGATATGTCACAAGTGAAGAAAGGGAGGAATTTTTAGCAGCCTTGGTGGACAGGGCAGTTCTAGTAGAGATAATTGAGAAGGTGCAAGAGTGTCGCGATCCAAAAGATGACAAGGTTTTGGATTTGGCATTAAATGGAGAAGCGCAGTATATCATCACTGGTGATAGGGATTTGCTCGTATTGCACCCATTTCGTGGTGTGGTGGTAATCACAGCAGACGAGTTTTTGAAGACGATCGAATCTGAGTAGTCTCCGTGGCTCAACTTTGCCATTATACCACTAGGAAAAATGGGATAAGTAGCCGATCGCACTTAAAGAAAAAAACTAATATCAACTTGGAAAAAATCGGCTAATTTCCGGGCTTCATCTATTTCGATCGCCCTTCCGCTAACAAAAACTTTATCAACCTATGTTTCCGTTCCCAAAACAGGAATCAAATCAGATTTGTCCAAATTTCTCGCATCCATTAAATGTTGCAACATTGAAGCAGCATTTCCTGCAGGAATCGGATAATTTTCCGATTCAAATTTTTCAATCAGCGTTATCAAAAGCTCCAGAAATAGGTCTTCTTCCAGCGATCGCATAGGGCGGTGTTCCAGTTCGCAAGCGAGAGCGATCGCGGCCTCGTTTCTGCTTCATTTGCGATCGGTTTTGGTTGATAGCGAACAAGTAAATCTGTATAAGATTTTGCATCAAAAGTACGGATCATTTTTCCACTCATCCTTACTTATATTTACACAGGTAGCGATTGATTTCCCTATTTAAGCTACAGTAAAAGCTATATTTTCTAGCACTACATTAGGTACATTTCCACTACCTAAAACCTGTGTAGCATCTAAAACTTCTATCCCTACCAATAACTCATTTTCCCCAATATTTAAAGCAATTTCGTCAGTTAACTGTAAAGTGCGACACTGATGCTTACCTTCTACAAGTCTAATGTAGAGAGCATCAATTTCGGAATCATAACTAATCTTCATAAAATTTTACCTCAAAAATAAAATGTATACACTGTGATAACAACTAACTCAGTATCAGTCTCGGCTACAATCGGTACTACTTTCTTGAGAGAATAGAACTTATCCTGCCAATCATTATTATACTGAAAAGTAGCTTGATATTTGTACCTACCATTTTTAGCAATTTGTCGATTACCTGTCATAATGGTATCAATAATTTCGGCTTCATTGGTACCTCTTTCAATCGCTTGTTCCTGGGCATGATTAGTTAGTCTAATAGGTTTCACTCTTTCTTGTCCAATAAATTAAAATTTTAAATTCCTAATTCACATGGATATTTACAGTTTCCATGCTCTTAAAAAACTAAGTCCATAAACTAACTTTAGTCCAAGGCGGATGGTTGTGCAAGAGCTAGTTCATGAGCGATGCTTGCAGGAGATGATACCAAATCCTGATTTAATAACCTCTTTATTCTTTAGTCCCCGGAGGCGGACTTCGTTTGTTTCGTAGCGGTTTCAACCGCCGAACCCTAAAGCAAATGACTAATAACTCCCCAAAAAACTAAAGCCCTTTTCCGTTGTTGTGGGAAAAGAGCTTTAATTTATTATTAACCTGGCACTGAGCTATTTTACCGGGCAGTGACCCGCCGAGTATCTTCGCCATAGCAACGTTTAACAACCGAGTTCGGGATGGATCGGAGTGGTTCCATTACATCATAAGCACCAGGAAAGCTTTGAAAACTTTTAATCCTGTGTCTGCGTTTAGCTTAATTTTAAGCTTGATGCGCTGCATCTCTTTCGCTCGACTTAATTAATGTATCAAGTTTTCCTTTGTCTGTCAACCCCTTTGTCAAAAGTTTTTTTAGCTCGCCCGAAACCGCCCCCAATAGCCGAGTTTGACGTATTATTTGCCAGTGGGAGCGATCGACCTTTAACTCACAAATCCCAAAAAGCCGCATCGGTTCGTCGCAATTTGCCTCTCATGCCGCAAAGACGCCACCACCAAATTCGTAAAAAAGTTTTCAAAACTCGCATCAAGTTCGATCGACCCAAAATCTGTTCCTGGTCGAGAATATTGAGATTTCTACAAAGGGCCCAAGACTTGCTGTTGTGTAGATGAGTAATAATCCACCAAAAAACTAAAGCCCTTTTCCGTTGTTGCGGGAAAAGAGCTTTAATTTATTATTAACCTGGCACTGAGCTATTTTACCGGGCAGTGACCCGCCGAGTATCTTCGCCATAGCAACGTTTAACAACCGAGTTCGGGATGGATCGGAGTGGTTCCATTACATCATAAGCACCAGGAAAGCTTTGAAAACTTTTAATCCTGTGTCTGCGTTTTGTTTGATGCGCTGCATCTCTTTCGCTCGACTTAATTACCTTATCAAGTTTTCCTTTGTCTGTCAACCCCTTTGTCAAAACTTTTTTTCGATCGCCCGAAACAGCCCCCTATAGCCGAGCTTCTGTCACAATTTGCCTCTCATGCCGCAAAGACGCAACCACCAAATTCGTAAAAAAGTTTTCAAAACTCGCATCAAGTTCGATCGACCCAAAATCTGTTCCTGGCCGATAATATTGAGATTTCTACAAATGGCCCAAGACTTGCTGTTGTGTAGATACCTAATAACTCACCAAAAAACTAAAGCCCTTTTCCGTTGTTGCGGGAAAAGAGCTTTAATTTATTATTAACCTGGCACTGAGCTATTTTACCGGGCAGTGACCCGCCGAGTATCTTCGCCATAGCAACGTTTAACAACCGAGTTCGGGATGGATCGGAGTGGTTCCATTACATCATAAGCACCAGGAAAGCTTTGAAAACTTTTAATCCTGTGTCTGCGTTCAGTTTGATGCGCTGCATCTCTTTCGCTCGACTTAATTACCTTATCAAGTTTTCCTTTGTCTGTCAACCCCTTTGTCAAAAGTTTTTTTAGATCGCCCGAAACCGCTGGAATTATCAGGGTTTGAGGCAGGGTTTGGGGGTGCGGTCGATCGACCTTTAACTCACAAATCCAAAAAAGCCGCCTCGGTTCCCTGTTCTCGGCGAATTTTCCCGTCCTTCACAAACCACGCCACGACCTGCTTAACTGTTAATTGTTCGATCGCGCTTTCAGATTCTGTCGCAATTTGCCTCTCATGCCGCAAAGACGCAATTACCAAATTTGTAAAAAAGTTTTCAAAACTCGCATCAAGTTCGATCGACCCAAAATCTGCTGCTGGCCCAGAATATTGAGATTTCTACAAAGGGCCCTAGACGAGCTTTTGTGTAGATGAGTAATAATCACCAAAAAACTAAAGCCCTTTTCCGTTGTTGCGGGAAAAGAGCTTTAATTTATTATTAACCTGGCACTGAGCTAT